>WGSQ01000226.1 GCA_014871605.1 Collinsella sp.
CCTTGGACAGGGCATTGAGGCAGCCAAAGATGTAGTGGTAGTTGAAGGCGATGGTGCCCGACTCGCCCTCGGCCTCGACATCGATCGTCTCCTGCGCCAGATCCTGGTCGTTGGAAATGGAGGACAGGCCCATCTGGCCGTTCTCGACGTCAATCTCAAACTTGACAGCGGGGTTGGCACTCGCGATAACGGCCACACGCTTAAGGGCGGCGTTAAAGGCGGCTACGTCGATCTTGACGCTCGTCACGCACGAATCGGGGATGAGCTGCTTGTAATTGGGATAAACGCCCTCGATGCGGCGCGACACGTAGGTGGTGTTGCCGGCCTCAAAGACAACCTGGGTGTCGGTTGCGCCGATCATGATGGTAGCCTGGCTGGCCATGATGCTCAGCGCGTCGTTGAAGGCGTCGGCAGGCACGTTGAGCTCAAAGGAACCTTCGAGGGTCGAGGTCTCGACCTGCGTATCGCACACGGCCAGTCGGAAGGAGTCGGTCGCGACCAGGCGCACGGTGTTGTTCTCGACCTTCATGTGCACGCCACCCAGGATGGGGCGGGCCTTGTCAGTCGAGGTGACGCGCCATACGCGGCTCACCATTTCGGACAGGATATCGGTCGGCAGCTCGACGGCACTCTCGATGGCGTATGCCGGGAACTCGGGAAAGTCGTTGGCATCGAGCGTGTTGAGGCGGAAAGAGCTCTTCTCGCAGCCAATCAAAACCTGACGCTCGGACAGCTCAAAGGTGACCGGGGCATCGGGAAGGGTCTTGGTGATGTTGGAGAGCATCTTGCAGGGAATCACCATCTCGCCCTCCTCTTCGACATGAGCCGCAATGCGGTGACGAATCGAGATGGTGTAGTTGGAGGTCTGGAATTCCAAGATGCCGTCTTGTGCCTTAACGAGCACGCCCGACAGAATGGGAAGGGTGGATGCCGAAGCGACGCCTTTCATAACGACGCCGATGGCTTGCGTAAGCGAGCTCTGGCTGACGGTGAACTTCATCTTTTAATACCTTTCTATAGATATAAATATCTTAATAATAGTAATAGTACTGACGAAACTGTTGATTACTCCTAAAAGTGCAGGTCAGCCCTAAAAAGAGAATCGACAGGAACCTGTGTGCAACCGGGTATGTTTTCCACGTTCAAAACCTGCGCAAAACTTTTCATCACCGTGGCTCGAGTTTTTGACACCTTATAACCGCCGTTTCAACAAGTTTTCAACAGGTGTGTCCATTTACCTACGAGCGCAGTGTAATTTTATCGCGCAGCGACTTGAGGTCTTCGGTAACAGTCCGGTCTTCCTGAATCATCTTCTGAACCTTTTTATAGCTCGTGCTGACGGTCGAGTGGTTGCGGTTGCCAAACTCGGCGCCCACGGCCGTCGTCGTCATCTCGCACATCTCGATGGCCAGATAGATGGCAATATGGCGTGCTTTGGCGATATTGGCGTTGCGACGCGGGCCGATGAGCTCCTCGTGCGTCACGCCGTACTGCTCTTCGATGACGGACTGAACCGTCTGGACGTTGATCTTTTTGGCCGATGTGTCGAAGTACTGGCTGGCGATGGCGTCGATATCGTCAAAGGTGAGCTCCCCGCCCTCGCGCTCGCGGTCGCCCGCCTCGCCGGCGCAGCGCTCGCAAAAGCTCTCGAGTTCGCGGATGTTGGTGCCCGAGACCTCGGCCATGTGTTTAAAGTGCTCGTCGGTCAGGTGCCCGCTGTCGCCCCCATAGGCCGCCAGCAGCGAGTCGTCGCCTGCCTCGGGAGCGGCGACGATGGTGTTCTCGTAATAGCGCTGCAAGATCTTGTATTTCATCTCGTAGCTGGGCTCTGCGACCAGGCAGAGCATTCCGGCGTTGAAGCGGCTGGTCAGACGCTCGTCCATGCTCAGGTCCTTGGGGGCGCGGTCTGCCGCGATGACGACCTTCTTGTTGTTGCGGATGAACTCGTCCATGAGCTGGAAAAAGTAGTCCACGCTCGCGCGCTTGCCGATGATGTTTTGGATGTCATCGATGATGAGCACGTCCACGCCGTGGTACGCCTGCATGATGGGGGCGTTGCTCTTCTTTTGACGGTCGAACTCGGTCATCAGGTCGTCCAGATATGCCTGGGAGTTGGCATACTTGACCTTGATCTCGGGCGACTTCTCGGCGAGCTCGTTTTTGATGGCGAGCAGCAGATGGGTCTTGCCCAGCCCCGATTTGCCATAGATGAACAGGGATGTGCATGTGCCGCGCTCGTCCGCGAGGGCGGCAAACTTGAGTGCCGAGCGATAGGCATGGCTGTTCTCGGGGCCGTAGACAAAGTTCTCAAAGGTAAATTTTGAGTTCGCGGCGAGCGGGGCTCCATCCGTATTCTGCTCGGCCGGTACGGTCGGTGCCGGCATGGGTGAAGCGGGGGTCGCGGCTTGTGTGGACTTAGTCGGCGCTCCGCCCTTCATCTGGTTCATCATGCGACGAAAATCATCGGCCGAGAGCGTGTTCTTGATTGCAATGCCCGAATCTGCGCCCGCTGCTGCGTCGTGAGCGATGGGCATGTGCGTGACGGGTACGTTCGTTGACGTCGCCGCCGCGGTCGGCAACGGTGCCATGGTTTCACGGGAAACATCGCTGTGCTGGTGCTCGATTGTCGGCATGTCGCCTGCGGAGGCCGGCGTCGCCGGGGAAGCAGCGGGAGCCGTGGCGGGCGCCGTCGCGGCAGCGGATTCCGCTGCGGTGCCTTGCGGTGCCACGATGTCGAGCGCGATCGGTGCAAAGGCGATTTCT
>WGSQ01000227.1 GCA_014871605.1 Collinsella sp.
GGTCACGACGACGGTCTTTTGCGGAAGGACCGGGGCGAGCTTCTTGTAGAAGTCGATCTTTGCCTGGGTGTCCTCGGCCATAGACTCGATGACCAGGTCGGCGTCGGCCACGGCCTTGGCAAGATCGAGCTCCAGCTTGAGTGTGGCGTAGGCGCGCTCGACGGCGGCAAGCGCCGCCTCCTTGTCGAAGGGTTGGCCGCTATCGGCGATACCGGCGCACCACTCGCCCGTGCCATCCGCCATGCCCTCGATTGCCGCGATGTACTCCTCGCGCACATGATCGATCTTGGGCTGGGTGCGGCCGATGCTACCCTCGCTGCGCAGCCAAATCGTTACATCAAAGCCGCAGTAGGCAGCCCGAAAGGCAATCTGGCTTCCCAACACGCCGCCACCGGCAACGCAAACGGTCTTGTAGCTCATAGGAACAGTCCTCTCTTGCGTAATTCCATAGATGTGTATTTATTCAATCGTAAGAGGGCTGCACGCTGGGGGTGGGTTCTATAAACGGACGGTAATTTGCGGCGAACGGTTACATGTGTTCATTATCTCAGGGTTCCATGTCCAGCAAAAACGGGTGGTAGCCGGTACGGCTACCACCCGTTTGTCCCATATCTAGCCCATAGCAGGCCAGTTACTTCTTAATGCCACGCCCCAGACGCTCGGCGACCGACGCCACGGCCTCCTCGCTGGCCGGCCCGCAGCTCACGCAGCCGTCATGGGCACGCATCTGGCCGGTGACCTCGTCCATCGCGAGCGGCGCCACCTTCTCGAGCTTAAAGCCCTTGCCAGCGCGCATGTTCTCCTTGGCCACGCTGATCATGAGCTTGATGCGGTTGAGCTGGTTGACCTCGGATGCACCGGGGTCATAGTCCACTGCGACGATGTTGCTCTCGGGGTGCTGGCGGCGCAACTCCTTGATCACGGCCTTGCCCACCACGTGGTTGGGCAGGCACGCGAAGGGCTGCGTGCAGATGATGTTGGGCGCACCATGGTCGATCAGGTCGAGCATCTCGGCCGTAAGTAACCAGCCCTCGCCCATGTTGTTACACACCGAAAGCACCGTACGGGCCTTGTCGGCCATGGTGCCGATGCGCTCGGGCGCCTCGAAGCGGCGGGACTTTTCGAGCATCTCCTCCACCGGCGTACGCATCCAGTCCACGAGCTTAATAAGCGCCTGCATACCAGCGCGCGTAGTGGCAGAGCTTCCCAGCTCGTCCTTCTGCAGCTCAGCGTTGCTCATGGAGTACAGGAAGAAGTCGAGCAGGCCCGGTACCACGGCCTCGCAGCCCTCGCGCTCGATCACGTCGACCACGTGGTTGTTGGCCGTGGGATGGAACTTGACCAGGATCTCGCCGACCACGCCCACGCGCGGCTTGGTGCCCTCGCCCACGAGCGGCATGGTGTCGAACGCGCGGATGGCCTCGCGGCACAGCTTGGTGTAGTTGTGGCGGTTGAACTTGGGCGCCAGCTTGCGGGCGCGCGCCATGTACTCCTCGTAGAGCGCATTGGCGGCGCCGGGCGTGGCCTCGTACGGGCGGCAGCGGTAGAGCATCTGCATCATCACGTCGCCAAAGAGCACCGCGTAGACTGCCTGCTTAAGCAGCGCCGGCGTAACCTTAAAGCCGGGGTTGTCCTCGCCGAGCGCCACGGCCGAAAGCGAGATTACCGGAATCTCGGGGTGGCCGCTCTCGCGCAGCGCCTTGCGGATGAGCGCGATGTAGTTAGTGGCACGGCAGCCGCCGCCGGTCTGGCTGATAACCACGGCCGTCTTGGACAGGTCGTACCGACCGCTCTCGATGGCCTCCATGATCTGGCCCGTCACCAGAATCGACGGGTAGCAAATGTCATTGTTCACATAGCGCAGGCCGGCCTCGACGGCATCGTGGTCAGTCGAGGGCAGCAGCTCCAAGTTGTAGCCAGCACCACGGAACACCTCTTTGACCAGGTCAAAGTGGATCGGCGCCATCTGCGGGCACAGGATGGTGTAGCCCTCGTCGCGCATCTGCTCGGTGAAGGGCACCTTGGGCCACGCGGTCGAAGCGCTCTCGCGCTGAGCCTCAAACGTGTACTTGCGGCTCGCAAACGCGGGAGCATCCGTGGAGGGCGCCACCGGCGCGGCATCGCCCTGCTCGTAGGCCTCGCCCGCAGCCGTGGCCTCGGCCAAGCGCTCGGCCTCTTGGTCCTTGAGCGCGGCCATGAGCGAGCGGATACGGATGCGCGCGGCGCCCAGATTGGACACCTCGTCGATCTTGAGCACGGTGTAGATCTTGCCGCTGGCCTCCAGGATCTCCTGCACCTGGTCGGTGGTCAGAGCGTCCAGGCCGCAGCCGAAAGAGTTGAGCTGGATCAGGTCCAGGTCGTTGCGCATCGTCACAAAACGGGCGACGGCGTACAGGCGGCTGTGGTACATCCACTGGTCGACGACACGAATCGGACGCTCAGGCTTTACCAGATGCGCGAGCGAATCCTCGGTAAAGACCGCAAAGCCAAAGCTCGAAATAAGCTCGGGCAGGGCGTGGTTGATCTCGGGGTCGTTGTGGTAGGGACGACCGGCGAGCACAATGCCATGGCCACCGTGGTCCGCGACCCACTTAAGAGCTTCCTCGCCCATGGTCGGGATATCCTCGTGGAAGCGCGCGTCGGCCTCAAAAGCAGCGTTGACGGCGGCATCAACCTCGTAGCGCGTGATTTTGGGTCCACGCACGCGACCGCGACCGGCCTCAGCATCGGCCACACGGTCGACGG
>WGSQ01000228.1 GCA_014871605.1 Collinsella sp.
CCGCACCGGTCATGGTGTAGCTCACGTAATAGATCGCGCTGTCGCCGCTCTCGTGGGGGCTAAAAACCTTGATCTTTACGCCGCCGTCGGACTGCTCAACCGTATAGACGCCAGAGTCGCCCTTGTTCGCGCTATCGACCCTGTTAAACGCGGTGTCGTCTTCCTCGACGCTCAGCACATTGACGCCCGCCGCGCCTCCCTGCTGGTTGGTGCCCGTATTGATATCCCAATATACGCCGTTGATGTCGTCGTCGAAATCGAACTGGCGCCCCTCGACAACGGTCAACGACCCATCGGCCTCAACCGTGGCGCCGATGTAGGTTTGGCTCATGGAGTAGCCGTCGGCGTGTGCGGCGGCAGGCAGCAGCAACAACGCAAGCGCGCCGCGTGCGCAGACGGCAACGCATCGCGCGAATAGGCGGCGCTGCCGACAGGGCTTGGCAACGGGGGCGTTCATAGGCACATCCTTTGTCTGTGATACCAACAGCGTCATTGTCCCACGTTTACGGGCGCACATGACGAATATCTAGGCGACCGGAGCGCCAAATGGGACAAAAGTCCCACCCGAGCCTGGCACTTAGGGACGTTCCTTATCTGCCGGCAGTTTAGGACACTCCTTGGCATGTCCTGCACCAACGATAGATACCACTTCACAGCTCCGTCACAGGTGTAGCGGCTTTGTGTGGGCGCGGCATGCACTGATTGAGCCGCCAGCCGAGGGGCATAAAGCAGTTGAGCGAAAACGGTTTGCCCCTTTGCCGTTCGCTTGAGGATCATGTCCCCCTTTTCCGCGGAACCCCCGGCAGTTGCGAAGAGCTGCCGGGGGTTCTGTCGTCAAAGGTACCGAGTTGATGGACAGGAATCAAAGCACCGAGTCCGCGGCCCGCCATACGCAATGCGAGGCCTCGACAACTTGCGAACCACCGTGACGCCTCCCCATCGCGCCCCCGCGCTATACTCGTCCGCATGGATATCAACGCACGCAACATAGCAACGCCCGCCGCGGACGCGCCCACGGCACAGCCCGCCTCCGTTCCCGCGCCCGTCGTGGGTCGCTTTGCTCCGTCGCCTTCGGGCCGCATGCACCTGGGCAACGTGTTCAGCTGCCTGTGCGCGTGGCTTTCGGCCCGCAGCCAAGGCGGCAGCATTGTGTTGCGCATCGAGGACCTAGACGATCGCTGTAAGCGCCCGGAACTTGCCGCCCAACTCATCGACGACCTAGCCTGGCTGGGGCTTGAGTGGGACGAAGGCCCCTACTACCAGCACGATCGCCTAGACCTGCACGAGAGCGCCCTGCACCAGCTGCAAGACGCCGGCCTCACCTACCCCTGCTTTTGCACGCGCGCCGAGCTCCACGCCGCGAGCGCACCGCACGCCAGCGACGGCACGCCCATCTACCGTGGCGCCTGCCGAGGCCTTTCTGCCGAGGAGGTTGCCCGCCGCAGCATCCTGCGCGCTCCGGCCACGCGCCTGCGCGTGCCCGCCGTCGACGACCTCGCAGACGATGTGGTCGAATTTGTGGACCGCACGTATGGTGCCCAATGCGAGGCGCTCGCCACCGAATGCGGCGACTTTTTGGTGCGCCGCAGCGATGGCGTGTTTGCCTATCAGCTAGCCGTGGTGGTCGATGACGCCGCCATGGGCGTCACCGAGGTCGTGCGCGGATGCGACCTGCTGGGCTCCACGCCGCGCCAGATCTACCTGCAGCATCTGCTGGGACTTCCCACACCGCACTACGCGCACATTCCGCTGCTCATGTCGCCGGACGGCCGCCGTCTATCCAAGCGCGACCGCGACCTGGACCTGGGCGAACTACGCACCCGCTTTGGCAAACCCGAGGCACTGCTGGGATGGCTCGCCGGACAAACGGGCATCGCGCCGGACACCACGCCGCGTACCGCCGAGCAGTTGGTCGAGCACTTTAGCTGGGATGTTATCCGTGTGCACCGGGAGAACATCACCATGACGGCCGAGTAGCCAGCCACCCCACCCCTACACAACATCCCAGGGCTGGAGTTCGTCACCCAGGCGAACGATGCAGTCGTAGAGCACGGTGTGGCGTTCGGCCGGGTTGGCATCCCGATGGAAATGCCCGTAGTACCAGCGTTTGTAATCCAAGCGGTCTTCCAGCTCATCGAAAAACGCCGTAAGCCGATCAACGGCGGGGTAATTCCAGCCGGGCGCCGGATAGAGCGTGGGCGAAAGCATGCGCGTGGAGCAGGTGTGGGTGATCACGTAGTCGACCTTCCAGCCCACGCTGTCGAGCTTTGCCCGCGCCTCCTCAAAGTTGCGCTCGTCCGGCAGCTCCTGTGGCCACCAGCTGGAATAGGGAATGCGGTATTCCTTATCCACGCTCGTGGCGCCGCCCATGGTAAAGATCGTTGAGCCGTCGAGCTCAAAAACCTCGCCGCGCGTCAGGCGCCGTATGGGCGAGGTATCCGACAGGCGCTGCGTCAGCCCACCGTGCCACAACTCCATAGGACGCTCCGCCCAGTGATCGAAACGCTCGTGATTGCCGTCGACAAACAGCAACGTATAGGGGCGCGACTCCAGCCAAGCGATATCGGCGCATTCCTCGGCAGAAAAATCCCACGGAAAGCCAAAGTCGCCCGCGACAATCAGATAGTCGTCGCTCGCCAGGCTATCCCCAAGCTCCCAGTCACGCAGCTTTTGCATGTCGAGGCCGCCGTGAATATCGCCCGCCACATAGAC
>WGSQ01000229.1 GCA_014871605.1 Collinsella sp.
GTCCTCGTTTGCCACGACCTTCACGCTCATCTCGAGCGCCAGGTACTCGCGACCCCAGTCCTCCTCAGTCGCGGCGACGTAGTCATCGCCCTCCACAAGCCCGGCATCGGCGCATGCGGCGCAGGTTGCCTCGTCGCCGTGAATCAGCACGCCGTGGTCATGCAGCACGGTCACGACCGCGGGCAAAAACGCATCGGCCACAGCACGGTCGACCAGCAGCGACTCGGCGGCATTGCACACGCCTACGCGCTGGGTCTTGGCATTAACGATAATGTTGAGCGCCTTATCAAAGTCGGCGGATTCATGCACGTAGATGTGGCAGTTGCCCGTGCCCGTCTCGATCACCGGCACAAGCGACTCGCGCACGCAGCGCTGGATCAGGCCTGCACCTCCGCGCGGAATGAGTACGTCGACAATACCGCGGAGCTTCATGAGCTCGCCGGTGGCCTCGCGATCGGTGGACTCGATCATCGACACGGCCTCGCGCGGGAAGCCCTTGGCCTCGAGCGCATCGGCCAGCAGCTCGGCGATCATGGCACACGAGTGATAGGCCAGCGAGCCGCCGCGTAAAATGCAGGCGTTGCCGGTACGGATGCAGATGCCTGCGGCGTCGGCCGTCACGTTGGGGCGCGCCTCGTAGACCATAGCGACCAGGCCCAGCGGCACACTCACACGGGTCAGGTCCACGCCACTTGCAAGCACGCGGTGGTCGAGCACGCGGCCCACGGGATCGGGCAGCTCGGCGAGCTTTTCCAGGCCGGCGGCCATGCCCTCGACGCGCTCGGGCGTCAGCAGCAGGCGATCGAGCAGTCCGGCCGAGGTACCCGCATCGCGCGCGGCAGCCATATCGAGCTCGTTAGCGGCGACGATGGAGTCGACACCGTTGCGCAGTGCTGCGGCCATGGCGCGCACGGCCTCCTGACGCTGCTCATCGCTCGCCGTGGCAAGCGAGGCCGACGCTGCCTTGGCGGCAACGGCAAGATCGTGGACATACGTGGCTATATCGACCGACATGGACGGCCCTTTCTCCTAGAAGTTTGCAACCATGGTAGCCGATTTGCGCATGGCCTCGCCCGCGGCGGTAGAATTGGTCAACCCGAAACACCGCAACGAACGGAAGACTCACATGGCCCCCATCACTTCGTACCACGTCCCCGGCCTTTATGTCGAGGACCACAGCATCGACGTCCCCCTTGACTGGCGCGGCCTGGAGCCGATGCTCCTGGCCGTCGGCAACACCATGCGCCGCGGCGCTATGCCGGCACCAATCGCCGGCGCGCCCGAGAGCATCAAGCTCTTCTACCGCGTGGTTTGCGCGCCCGACCGCATCACCGACGATCTGCCGCTGCTCCTGTTTTTGCAGGGCGGCCCCGGCGGCGAGAGCCCGCGTCCGCTGTCGCCCACAAGCGACGGCTGGATCGAGGAGGCCGTCAAGCACTTCCGCGTCGTCCTGCCCGACCAGCGCGGCACCGGGCGCAGCAGCTGTGTAGACGGGCGCACGATTGCCGCACTGGGCGAGCGCGCGGCGGCGGCCAGCTCCGATGCCGCACGCTCGCAGGCTGACTTCCTCAAGCGCCACCTCGCCAGCTCCATCGTGCGCGATTTTGAGTACCTGCGCCTAGTGGGCTTTGGCGGCAAGCCGTGGGTCACGCTCGGCCAAAGCTACGGCGGTTTTTTGACGCTGAGCTACCTGTCGCTCTTCCCCGAGGGCGTGGCGGCGAGCTTTACCTGTGGCGGAATCCCCCACGCGCCGGCGAGCGCAAGCGAGGTCTACGCGCACACCTTCCCGCGTATGGCCGCCAAGACGCAGCAGTATTATGACCGCTACCCCGCTGACGTCGAGCGCGTGGCAGCCCTGGCCGATGCGCTCGAGGCTCAGAAGCCCGTGCTGCCCGACGGCTCGCCGATGACGGTCGAGCGCCTACAGCTCATGGGCAGCGACTTTGGCATGAAGCCGAGCTTTGAGCGCATGCATTGGATTATCGATCACGCTTTTGTTGACGGCGACGGCACGCTGACCTGCGGCGCCTCGGTATCTGACAGCTTTTTGATGCGCGCCTTCGAGCGCACCAACACGCGCACGAATCCGCTGTACTGGACGCTGCAGGAGTTCATATACGCCGACGGCGACACTATGCCCATTGGTTGGGCCGCGGCCGAAGAGAAGGCACACCGCGCCGAGTTCGACACCCTCGCGCGCCCGCTCATGTTTACCGGCGAGGCCATGTTCCCGTGGATGTTCGAGCAGATGCCCGAGCTTAAGCCGTTTAAGCCCGCCATGGACCTGCTGATGGAAGACACCAGCTGGGACAAGATCTACGACCCGCAGCGCCTGGCCTGCAACGAGGTGCCGCTCCAGGCCGCGGTGTATTTCGACGACATGTACGTGGATTCGAGCCTGCAGCTCGATACGCTCAGCCGCGTGGGCAACTCGCATGCCTGGGTGACCAACGAGTTCGAGCACGACGGCCTGCACGGCAGCGTGGTGTTCGAGCACCTCTTCGACGAAGCCCTCAACCGCGGAGACCTGCGCCGGATCTTCTAGCAAAGGGGTGTCCCCACCTGCCGGCACAAAAAGAACGTCCCCAAGTGCCGAACAAGTGCCGGCAACGACAATGCCGCAGGTAGAGAACGGAAAGCGAAAACGCCCCTAAGCGAGCAAGGTGACGTGAAAGAGGAGGGCATTGACCTT
>WGSQ01000023.1 GCA_014871605.1 Collinsella sp.
TGCATGCCGACGAGCTCGAGCGCACCTACGGGCCGCTCACCTGCAAGGCGCTGCCGGCACTCATGGAGTGGCTGGCCCTGCGCTCCGATTTGGATTCCCTGGCCGGAGAGACGCATGCCATCACCATGATGACCATCCACTCCGCCAAGGGCCTGGAGTTCCCCGCGGTGTTCGTGGCCGGCATGGAGGAGGGCATCTTCCCGCACGTGCACGACTTTGGCGGCAGCGATGACCCGGGCAAGCTCGAGGAGGAGCGTCGCCTGGCCTACGTTGCCATCACGCGTGCCCGTAAGCGACTGTTCTTGACCTATGCGGCCACACGTCGCACCTACGGTTCGACCTCTGCCAACCCGCGCTCGCGCTTCCTCAACGAGATTCCGTTTGAGGATATCGAGTTTAGCGGTATCGGCTCTGCCGGTTTTGAGGGCACGGGCTGGGAGAAGCGCGGCGACCGTCACGGCACCTTTGGCTCGGGCATGGGCTCGGATATGTATGGCGGCAAGGTGTTTGGCTCGCATACGCGCTCGACCGGCGGTTCCGGTTCGCGCGGCGGATCGAGCTTTGACGACTTCTTTGGCGGCAGCAGCTACGGGACCGAGCGCCATCGTGGGGTTTCGCCCGATGCCGGCCGTGTTGCCTCGACCTTTGGCTCGGGCGCGCCGCGAGCCAAAAAGCCCTCGTCCAAGGTGTCCCCGACGGTGGAGCGCAAGGTCGATCGCGCCAGCGCATCGCAGGACTTTGCCGCGGGCGATACCGTGAGCCATAAGACCTTTGGCACGGGTACCGTGATCTCGGTCGCTGGAGACATGATCGAGGTCCAATTCGAAAAGACCGGCCAGACCAAAAAGCTTATGAAGGGCTTTGCTCCGATCGTCAAGCTGTCGTAATCCCGGCGGACCTGGGCGGGCGTATGGGGCAACATCGCCTGCTCGGGCAGTCCTGCGCAAGACGGAGGCCACATTAAGTGGCCACCTTTGCGTGCGGAACTCGCGATCGATGTTGCCCCATACGCCCGCCCAGGTCCTTAGATAACGTTGCTTGCGAACGTCGCTCTGCTCGTTCGCTTTTTGATCTGGAGAGCCGGGTGGGCTGAATACTTAGACATGGCAAGGGGCTCCCCCGTTAAAGAACGGGGGAGCCCCTTGTTTCGTTTGGGTTGTTGGTGCGATCTAGAGGTGGCTGATGATCAGTTCCATCTTGCCTTCGAGGTCGATGGAGCTGACGGTGCTCGGGGCCAGCAGGTGGCTTCCCTTGTGGACGGGGTCGCCGCAGACGGTGCCTTCGCCGTCGATGATCGACAGGCACATGAAGGGCCAGCGCTGGTCGAGGGTCTTGCTGCCGTCGACGCGTACACGATCGACGGTGTAGCAGGGGTTGGACTCGAGCTCGGTCACGCCGTCCACCTCGGGCGCGGTTATCGTGCCGTCGGTCGGAGCCTGAGCGTCAAAATCGATGCAATCGAGGCTCTGCTCAATGTGCAGCGGACGCAGCTTGCCATCGGTGCCGGGACGGTCGTAGTCGTACAGGCGATACGTCACGTCGCTTGACTGCTGCGTCTCCAAAATGAGCGTGCCGGTCTTGATGGCGTGCACGGTACCGGAATCAATCTGGAAAAAGTCGCCCTTGTGGATCGGCAGCACGTTGAGCATGTCGTCCCAACGGCCTTCCTCGATCATCTGTGCGGCCTCGGCGCGGTCTTTAGCGCGCTGGCCGACGATGATCGTGGCGCCGGGCTCGCAGTCCAGCACATACCAGCACTCGGTTTTGCCCAGGCTGCCGTTCTCGTACTTGGCGGCGTACTCGTCGTTGGGATGAATCTGGATCGAAAGGTCGTCCTTGGCGTCCAGAATCTTAATGAGCAGCGGGAACTCCTTGCCCTTGCAGTTGCCAAAGAGCTCGCGGTGCTCGGCCCACAGCCACGACAGCGTGTGGCCTGCATACGGGCCCTCCGCAATCTGGCAGTCGCCGTTGGGATGGGCCGAGATGGCCCAGCACTCACCGATGGGACCTTCGGGAATGTCGTAACCAAATACGGTTTCGAGCTGGCGACCGCCCCAGATCTTCTCGTGGAAGATCGGCGTCAGTTTAATCAAATCGGACATGTTCATACTCCCATTGTGCTGCGTGGGCGCCGCGTAAAACTGCTCAAAACGAGCGCCCGCATGACTACAAAAACCTATGCCAACGTTACATTGTGCAACTCAAAGCGGTCGCCAACGTTGCGCGAGGTCGAATACTCAAAGGCGGCACCGCTGTCCAAAAAGCCAATCTGGGTGAGCTCGAGCAGGGGAGAGCCAGGTTTGGTGTCCAGACGCTCGGCTTCTTCCTCGGTTGCTGCCACGGCGCGAATGGTACGGTGAAAGCTCGAAATCTTCAGCCCGCATTGCTCTCGGATGAAGCGGTAGAGCGATCCGTACAGGTCCTTCTTTTTCAGCCCCGGAATCAGCTCGAGGGGCATGTAGGTGTACTCGATAACGATGGGCTTCTCATCGGCCTGACGCACGCGCACGACGTGATAGGCAAAGTCATCCTCGGCAATTCCCAGCTGGGCTGCGATGTCCGCTGGTGGATTAACGATCGAGAAATCGTAGACCACCGAGGTCACCTTCTCCCCGCGGTGCTCATATGAAAAGCCCTGGGCACGGTCGTTTTTGCCCTGGAAAAACGCCTGGCCAGGAAGCCCCGCCGTGTCCTTAACGTAGGTACCCGATCCGCGTCGGCTGGTAATAAGACCTTCCTCGGTGATTTGTTCAATAGCTCGTTTGACGGTGATTTTGGAAACGCTATAGAGCTCGCAGAACTCAACGACGGTGGGAAGCTTGTCGCCCGGTTTAAGAGCGCCATCCTCGATACTTCGACGAATATCTGCAGCTATCGCCTCGTATTTGGGAATCATGGAACCTCCTTTCCGACATATATGAAAACAAAAGTAAGTATAACCCTCAACAGGGTACCCATATTACTTTTATCTAAGAAGTTCGAGAAAGAAAAAAGAAAAAGACGCTTTACTTTTAGAATTAGAGCGCTATAGTTTAAGCAACGAACGGAATCCTGCAGCAGACCAGGATTGACCGTTTGGGGACGGTTTTGTTTTGGCAGGTTGGATATCGGTATGACCGGTGCGCGCCCGCGCCGGATAACCTGTCAAAGCAAACCCGTCTCCAACCGGAAGCTCTAGAACACGAAAGCGAGGACTTTGATGGCACAGTATCAGCTGCCCAACGACTTCTTCTTTGGTGCTGCTATGTCCGGCCCGCAGACTGAGGGTCAGTGGAACCAGGGCGGCAAGCTCGAGAACCTGTGGGACACCTGGTCCATCCAGGATCTGGGTTCGTTCTACAACTGCGTTGGCTCTTATGCCGGCAATGACTTTATGGCCAAGTACCAGGAAGACTTTCGCATTTTGAAGGACTTGGGCCTGGATACCTATCGCACTTCCATTCAGTGGAGCCGTCTGCTCGATGCCGACGGCAACCTTAATGAGGAGGGCGCTGCGTGGTATCACGAGCTGTTCCGCGCCTCTCGCGAGGCTGGTCTGGAGCCGTTCGTCAACCTGTACCACTTTGACATGCCCACCTACCTCTTTAACCGTGGCGGCTGGGAGAGCCGTGAGGTCGTCGAGGCTTACGCGCATTACGCCGACGTCGCCTTCCACGAGTTTGGCCAGGAGATTAAGTACTGGTTCACCTTTAACGAGCCCATCGTCGAGCCCGAGCAGCGCTATCAGGAGGGCGTGTGGTTCCCGCAGCTCCACGACTTTAGCCGCGCTCGCACCGTGCAGTATCACATTTCGCTGGCGCACGCGCTGGCCGTGGCCAACTACCGTCGCGCCTATGACGAGGGCGCTATTCGCTCCGATGCCAAGATCGGCATGATCAACTGCTTTACCCCGGTCTACACCAAGGAGAACCCCAGCGAGGCAGACCTCGAGGCCGTGCGTATGACCAGCGGCATCAACAATCGCTGGTGGCTCGACCTTATTACCAAGGGCGAGCTTCCTGCCGACGTGCTCGACAGCCTGGCCGAGGGCGGCGTTAAGCTCCCGTTCCGTGCCGGCGACCAAGAGATTCTCAAGCAGGGCGTTGTCGACTGGCTCGGCTGCAACTATTACCACCCCCCGCGCGTTCAGGCGCCGGCGAGCAAGGTCGACCAGTACGGTCTGCCGCACTGTGCTGACGAGTACGTATGGCCCGACGCCGTTATGAACGAGAGCCGCGGCTGGGAGATCTACCCGCAGGGCCTCTACGACTTTGGCATGGACTGCGCTAAGAACTACCCCGATCTTGAGTGGTTCGTTTCCGAGAACGGCATCGGCATCATGGACGAATACAAGAACCGTGACGCCGAAGGAACCATCCAGGACGACTACCGAGTCGACTTTGTGCGCCAGCACCTGGAGTGGGTTGCCAAGGCCATCGACGAGGGCGCCAAGTGCCGCGGATACCATTATTGGGCCGTCATCGATAACTGGTCTTGGGCCAATGCCTTTAAGAATCGCTATGGTTTTGTCGAGGTCGACCTTATGGACGGCTACAAGCGCCGCCTTAAGAAGTCGGCAGCCTGGCTCAAACAGGTCGCCACGACCCACGTGGTTGATTAGCGACCGGGCGAACGCCCAGACCGCGCGCCGCCGCGCGCAACACATGGCACATCTGGTGGCAAAGGGCGACAGACCACCGTGCGCATAGGAAAAGGCCGGATTTGAAAGTTAGGAGCAATCATGGCCAGTGACAACGGAAAGAGCTTCCTCGACAAGTTTGCCGAGGTCTCTGCGAAGGTGGGAAACCAGGTTCACCTGCGTTCCCTGCGTGACGCCTTCGCGACCATCACGCCGCTCTATATCCTTGCGGGTATCGCGGTTCTTATTAACAACGTCGTGTTCCCCCTGTTCCCGCTCGATGCGGCGGGCCTTGCCAACCTTCAGACGTGGGGCTCGGCAATTACGCTGGGCACCCTCAACGTTTCTGCCATTATCTTGGCCGGATTGATTGGC
Source organism: Collinsella sp. (assembly GCA_014871605.1). GTDB lineage: Bacteria > Actinomycetota > Coriobacteriia > Coriobacteriales > Coriobacteriaceae > Collinsella. The sequence goes on from WGSQ01000023.1 coordinate 4,994, forward strand.
TACAGCCTCGCCAAGAACAAGCGTTTCGATAACCCGCTCGCTTGCGTGGTCGTCGCTATCTCTGCTTTCGTCATCATGATGCCGCAGCAGATCACCGCCTCGCTTGCCGCCACGAGCCCGCTGCTCACCGACAAGATCACCTCTGCCGAGGTCACGGGCGCCCTTTCGACTGCCAACACCGGCACCAACGGTCTGTTCTCGGCCATTATCATCGCCCTGCTCTCCGTTTCGCTCTTCATCAAGATTTCTGGCGTCGAGAAGCTCAAGGTTAAGCTGGGCGAGGGCGTGCCCCCCGCGGTCTCCAACTCCTTCAACGTCATGATCCCGATGCTGCTCAACCTCGCGATCTTCGCTCTTGCCGCAGCCCTGCTCGCTGTGTGCGCCGGCACCGATCTGTGCGCCATCATCTCCACGTGCATCTCCAACCCGCTCAAGAACATCATGAACGCCGGTCCGTGGGCTGTTATCCTCATCTACACCCTTGCCAACCTGCTGTTCTGCGTCGGTATTCACCAGTCCACCATCTCTGGCGCTACCGTCGAGCCGATCCTGACCATGCTCATCGTCGACAACATGGCTACCTTTGCCGCCGGTGGCACCATCCAGCCCGATCACTACATGAACATGCAGATCGTTAACAGCTTCGCCCTCATCGGCGGCTCGGGCTGCACCCTCATGCTTCTGCTCGACACGCTCCTGTTCTCCAAGAACAAGGCTTCCGAGACCGTTTCCAAGATGGCTATCCTGCCTGGTCTGTTCAATATCAACGAGCCGGTTATCTACGGTTACCCCATCGTGTACAACCTGCCGCTCATGATCCCGTTCGTCCTTCTTCCCGACCTGTTCATCGGCATCACCTATGGCCTTACCTGCGCAGGCATCATCAGCCCCTGCATCGCCCAGGTGCCCTGGACTATGCCTCCCGTCATCAACGCCCTGCTCGCTACGGGCTTTGACTGGCGCGCCGGCGTGTGGCAGGCTCTCGAGATTGTCATTGGCATGGCCGTCTACCTGCCCTTTATGAAGATTTCCGAGAAGGCAATCGCCAAGCAGGAGACTCTTGCCGAGTAGAACGCCTAACGTTCGTCCCTTTCACCTTGCGGGCGCCGGTACGCGGTGCCGGTGCCTGCACCTCTCTTCTGCGTAAGGGCGCAGAAAGAGGGCACAATAACCGCAAGGAATATAACCAGTCGTCGTCTGCGCGCCGCGCAGTTATAAGGAGGAAACCATGAAGAAGATCATGCTCTGCTGCAATGCCGGCATGTCCACGAGCCTGCTGGTCCAGAAGATGCAGGCCGAGGTTGCAAACCGTGGTCTGGATATCGAGGTCGAGGCTCGTCCCATGAACGAGGCCCACGATCACCTGGACGAGTGCGATATGTTGCTGCTTGGCCCGCAGATCGGCTACACCAAGGGTGACTTTGAGAAGGAGGCCGCCGGTCGTTTTCCGGTCGAGGTCATCAACATGGTCGACTACGGCCGCATGAACGCTGCCGGCATCATCGACCACTGCGTCAGCGTGATGGGCTAGGTGCTCCGCATGGAGGATATGAACGAACTGCAGATGACCTGCTTCGAGATCATCAGCTACGTCGGTACCGCCAAGAGCATGTACATCAATGCCGTGCAAAAGGCCAAGGAGGGCGATTTTGACGCCGCCGAGGAGCTTATCAAGCAGGGCGACGAGGCCTATAACGGTGGCCACGATGTTCACATGGGGCTTCTGAAGAAGGAGGCCAACGGCGAGCGTAACGGCGAGGCCCCGTTGATTCTGCTGCATGCCGAGGACCAGATGGCCGGTACCGAGACCATGCGCGTCATGGCGACGGAGCTCATCGAAATCCACAAGCAGCTGCAGGCACTTAAGGCCTAGTCGGCGTTATCGCCGCGAAGGACCGTGCGGTCCAACAGACAACATAGTCCCTTTGACGGGCGCCGGGAGTCTCCGCCTCCCGGCGCCTTTATATTTGGGGAAGGTCTTGCGCGACCTATTAAGCGACCATTCGCGTTTCCCCAGATAAAGCCTGCCAAAACAAACCTGTCCCTTTTTGGTAGGTTTTTGCCTTGGGAGCGGTACCATACAGGCAATGTTTAAACGAGAAAGGTGGGCTCCCATGGAACCTAAGCAGTACTACATCGGCATCGACGTCGGCGGCACCTCGGTTAAGGAGGGCCTGTTCGACGAGGACGGCAACCTGCTTGCCAAGGCCAGCGTGCCCACGCCTCCCATCGTTGACGCTGCGGGCTTTGCCGCGGTGACCGAGGCTATCGACCAGGTGGTCGCCAAGGCGCAGATTCCGCGTGCCTTTGTGGCGGGCATTGGCCTGGCCGTTCCGTGCCCCATCCCGGCGTCGGGCGATGCCAAGGTCAAGGCCAACATTGCCATTAACCTGCCCGAGCTGAGGATTGCCATTCAAAAGCACTGTCCCGACGCGGTCGTTAAGTACGAGAACGATGCCAACGCCGCTGCCATGGGTGAGGCCTGGCTCGGTTCTGCCAAGGGCGTGCAGAACGTGGTGATGGTCACCATCGGTACCGGCGTGGGCGGCGGCGTTATCGTTAACGGCGACGTGGTATCGGGCGTTGTGGGCGCCGGCGGCGAGATTGGTCACATGTGCCTGAACCCGGGCGAGGAGCGTACCTGCGGCTGCGGTGGCCATGGCCACCTGGAGCAGTATTCCAGCGCCACCGGCGTGGTGAGCAACTACCTTGCTGAGTGCAAGAAGGCGGGCGTCGAGCCCATCGAGCTCACCGGCCCCTCAGATTCCAAGGACGTGTTCCAGGCCTGCCGCGAGGGCGACAAGCTCGCACTGGCAGCTGCCGATACCATGGCCGACTACCTCGGCCGCGCCCTGGCGCTTATTGCCAACGTGGTCGACCCCGAGATGTTCCTGATCGGCGGCGGTGCGTCTGCCTCGGCCGATGTCTACCTCGACGCAGTTCGCGAGCACTTCCAGCGCTACGCGCTTTCCGCCTCGCGCGAGACGCCCATTAAGGTCGCTTCGCTCGGCAACGACGCCGGCATCATCGGTGCCGCCTACGTAGCCCTGCGCGCTGCCGGCAAATAGCTGGTGCAAGGGGGTCGGGTTGCTTTGCACCAACACGGTGTAAAAGGGACAGCCTTGGCCTCCGTGCCTGCCCCAAAATATGCCGTGGCCCTTCCGTTTGCGAAGGCTCGGCATCGGCGTGCTACCATAGCTACGTCCAAGTACACATATCAAGTGGAGGAAACCCATGGCAAACGTTCTTGTCTTTGGTCACCAGAACCCCGATAACGACGCCATCATGAGCGCCGTCGTCCTGTCCCAGCTGCTCAACCAGGTTGAGTATGCCGGCAACACCTACGAGGCCTGCGCCCTTGGTCAGCTTCCGGCAGAGTCCGCCAAGCTGCTCGCCGACGCCGGCATTGCCGAGCCCCGCGTGATCGATTCCGTCGAGGCCGGTCAGCTCGTCGTTCTCACCGACCACAACGAGTCTGCCCAGTCCGTCGCCGGCCTTAAGGACGCCACGGTCTTTGGCGTCGTCGATCATCACCGCATCGGCGACTTCGAGACCGCCGGCCCGCTGCACTACATCTGCCTGCCCTGGGGCTCCAGCTGCACCATCGTCACCAAGCTCGCCGGCGTGCTCGGCGTTGAGCTTTCCGACGTCCAGGCCAAGCTGCTGCTCTCGGCCATGATGACCGACACGCTCATGCTCAAGAGCCCCACCACCACCGATGTCGACCGCGCCGTCGCCGCCAAGCTCGGCGAGCAGGTGGGCGTCGACCCGGTCAAGTTTGGCATGGAGGTCTTCCTCACCCGTCCGTCCGGCTCCTTCACCGCAGCCGAGATGGTCGGCAACGACATCAAGATGTTTGAGCCCGCCGGCAAGAAGCTGCTCATCGGCCAGTACGAGACCGTCGACAAGACCCGTGCGCTCGGCATGATCGACGAGATTCGCGAGGCCATGCGCGCCTACGCCGCCGAGAAGGGTGCTGACGGCATTGTCCTGTGCATCACCGACATCATGGAGGAGGGCTCGCAGGTCCTGCTCGAGGGCGAGACCGAGGCCCCTCAGAAGGGCCTGGGCATTGCCGACGAGCACGACGGCGTCTGGATGCCGGGCGTCCTCTCCCGTAAGAAGCAGGTCGCTGCCCCCATCATGGCCGCCTGCTAGGTTTAGTTCACTAAACGCCACGACCGGATCGCGGACGCCCCGCGCTCCGGTCGTTTTTTGTGCACGGCGCCGCGTCGTCTCTTGGACAGGCGTGCCCGTGCCGTTGGGCAAATAATGTTCAACCTGTGGTTCCGCTTTTCGGCCACGCCTGCGTGCTTGTCGTGCAGGGTAGGCTAGATGCAAGCGTAATACGTTAGAGCGCGGCGCCGCCACTTGGGCGGGCCGTGCTTTTTTAAGACGGGAGCCTTCCCGTGAAAGGAGCCGCCCATGGCAGCACCCGAGCAGCTGTTCAACGTTCGTGAGCGCAAGCGTTTTGAGCGTCACGACATCTGGGAGCGCATTGCCGAGAACGGCACGATTTCCGCCGCCGTCATGGTCTTCGCCGCCATTGCCGCCGTCATTTGCGCCAATACCGATGCCTACGAGGCCATCCATCACTTTTTGGAGACCCCGCTGTATGTGGGTCTGGGCAACCTTACGGCCGGTCTTACCGTTGAACTTTTCGTCAACGACTTCCTCATGGCGATTTTCTTTTTGTTGGTGGGCATTGAGCTCAAGTATGAGATGACGGTCGGCGAGCTCAAAAACCCGCGCCAGGCCATGCTTCCCATGCTGGCGGCCGTGGGCGGCGTCGTCGTTCCCGCCTGCATCTACCTGATCTTTAACCATGCCGGCGCGCACAACGGCTGGGCCATTCCCATGGCAACCGATATTGCCTTTGCGCTGGGTGTGCTGTCGCTTTTGGGCAATCGCGTGCCCAACGGCGTGCGCGTGTTCTTCTCGACGCTCGCCATCGCCGACGACCTTATCTCCATCGCCGCCATCGCCATCTTCTACGGTCAGAGCCCCAATCCGTTTTGGTTGGGCGCCGCTGCGCTTGTGACCTGCGCGCTCGTGTGGCTCAACAAGACGCAGCATTACCGCCTCGCCCCGTATTCGGTACTGGGCCTGCTGTTGTGGTTCTGCATGTTCAAGAGCGGTGTACATGCCACGCTCGCCGGCGTCATCCTGGCCTTTACCATTCCGGCCAAGTGCGGCGTCAAGCTCGATAGCCTCACCGATTGGCTGGGCGAGTGCTTGCCGCTGCTCGATGACCGCTACGACGATGAGGCGCACATCCTGGGCCAGCATGACTTTACCGTCTCGACCACCAAAGTCGAGCGCGTCATGCACCGCGTGACCCCGCCGCTCATCCGCATGGAGCGCCTGATCTCCACGCCGGTCAACTTTGTGATCCTGCCGATCTTTGCGTTCGTCAACGCACAGGTTCGCCTAGTGGGCGTGGACATGAGCACGCTGCTCACCGACCCGGTGACGCTCGGCGTGTACTTTGGCATGCTGCTGGGTAAGCCGATCGGTATCTTTGGCATGACGTTCGCCTTGGTCAAGCTCAAGGCCTGCGAGCTGCCGCACAATGTCAACTGGCATATGATTGCCGGCGTGGGCATTCTGGGCGGTATCGGCTTTACCATGTCGATTCTCATCAGCGGCCTCGCCTTCCCGACGGCCCAGTTTGAGGTTCTGGCTGCCAAGGCCGCTATTCTCGCCGGCTCTGTCACCGCGGCCGTACTTGGCATGATCTACATGAGTGTGATCTGCAAGCACCCCGCGCCCAAGAACGAGTAGGCGCGTAGAAACAGACGCCAGAGCCTGCTCGAGCGCGTGTAAAACGCGGTTTTGAGTGGTACTTGCCACCTGCCGGACACCCCAGTGGCCAAAAAACGCCGTTTGTGAGTACTGTCACAAACGGCGTTTCATTTTAGGCGCGAAAAATAATGTACAAATCTATTCTGTCTGTGCATTAACGATTGCGTGGCTGGACGAAAAATGCTGATGCATCCTTCCAAAACCGGACACAAAAGGCCAAGACTGGCCTTTTTAATTCAAAATCGCTGTTACTAAAAAAGTAGCAGTACTCATATTTGCTATTTTTTGACCACAGGCCCCAATGACTAGGTTTATTCCACGGTGCCGTAGATGGCGCCCCAGCCGTGGGCGGCCAAGGCGGAGTTGAGCTGGTCGCAAAGTGACTGGCGGTCGTAATAGCCGGGCGGTAGCAGGTTCACGATTTCCATGAGATCGGGCGCCAGGTCCAAGATTTCGGCCTGTACGATCAGATCCAGGCGGTCGATGGCGTGGCGGTCGTAAAACAGTCCGTCGACCAGGCGCTGAAGGTCGCCGAATTCCTCGGCCTGGAACGATCCGTACTCCATAGTGCCTCCTTGGGCGCTTCATGCCGGCATGCGCGGCGATTCGTAATTCATTGCGATGGACTTAATCTATCACGGCTTCATAACGTTGCGACGGTGGCGGTCTATACTTAGAAGAATTGCAACGTACCGCTTCGTGAAAGGTCGCACCCATGCAGACGATCTACCAGAAGATGGAAACCACCGAACTCGATGCCGCCATCGAGGCGCTCAAAGCCGAGGTCGCCGAGGTCAAGGCCAAGGGCCTGGCGCTCGACATGGCCCGCGGCAAGCCGTCGCCCTCCCAGGTGGACATCTCTCGACCCATGCTCGATATCCTCAATGCCGATGCCGATCTGCACGATGGCAACGTCGACTGCTCCAACTACGGCTGCTTTGAGGGCATTCCCTCGGCACGCAAACTGGCAGGGGAGTTCCTGGGTTGCCCCGCCGAGCAGACACTCGTACTGGGTTCGTCGAGCCTGCTGATCGAGCACGACATCGCCGGCATGTTCTGGCGCTGCGGCTCGTGCGGCAGCGAGCCCTGGGACGCCTACGAGGCCGCGCACGACGGCAAGAAGGTCAAGTTCCTGTGTCCTGTTCCCGGCTACGACCGCCACTTTTGCATCACCGCCGACCTGGGTATCGAGAACGTCCCCGTCGCGATGACCGACAACGGCCCCGACATGGACGAGGTCGAGCGCCTGGTTGCCGCCGACGATTCCATCAAGGGCATCTGGTGCGTGCCTAAGTATTCCAACCCCACGGGCATCACCTTTAGCGAGGACACTGTGCGCCGTCTGGTCGAGATGCCCACGGCCGCGCCCGATTTCCGCATCTTCTGGGACAACGCCTACTGCGTGCACGACCTGTACGACGAGACCGACGAGCTCGCAAACATCTTTGACCTCGCTCGCGTGGCGGGCACCGAGGATCGCGTGGTGGCCTTTGCCTCGACGTCCAAGATCACCTTCCCGGGCGCCGGCATCGGCTTTATCGGTGCGAGCCCCGCGGTCATCGCCGAGTTCTCCAAGCGCCTGAAGGCCGGCCTCATCAGCGCCGACAAGCTCAACCAGCTGCGCCACGTGCGCTTCCTTCCCACCATCGAGGCGGTCAAGGAGCACATGAAAAAGCATGCCGAGTTCCTGCGCCCGCGCTTTGAGGCCGTCGAGCGCAAGCTCACCGAGGGCTTGGGCGACACGGGCTGCGCCACCTGGACGCACCCCCGCGGCGGCTACTTTGTAAGCTTCGATGGTCCCGAGGGCTCGGCCCAGAAGGTTGCTGCGCTTTGCGCCGACCTGGGCGTCAAGCTCACGCCGGCCGGCGCTACCTGGCCCTATGGCAAGGACCCGCGCGACACCAACATCCGCATCGCGCCGAGCTATCCCACGGTCGAGGACCTGGAGGCCGCGCTCGATGTGCTGGTGCTGGCCGTTAAGCTCGTCGCTGCCGAGCTTGCGCGTGCCGAGCGCGCCTAACGCGCGGCTTCCCGTACTATCCGCACTTTCGATACGTAAAGGAGCATATACATGGATTTGGGTATTTCCACCAACCCCACGCCAGAGCTCTACACCATTAAGGTGACCGGCGAGATCGATATCTCTAACGCCGATAGCCTGCGCAATGCCATTGACCTGGCGCTCGAGCAGCCCACTGAGGCCGTTGAGCTCGATTTTGCCCAGGTGAGCTACGTCGACTCGACGGGCATTGGCGTGCTCGTGGGCGCCGCGCACCACGCGGTCGACCACGGTAAGCGCTTTAGCTGCACCAATGTGCAGCCCCCGGTGATGCGCGTGGTTCAGCTGTTGGGTGTCGACCAGGAGATTTCGATCACCGCTGCATAATCTTTGCCCCCAAAAGGGCGTGCCGTTTGGCATATGTTTGTGATGCGCTCGGACGTTTTGGCGTCCGGGCGCTATACTTGACCGAATGAATAGACGAGTTCCGGCCGAATGGCGCGGTGCGGGCTCGACTCACATCGAGCCTTGGAGGTATGTGTGTTTGGTATTGGAGAGGGTGAGCTCGCGATCATCGTGGTCTTCGGCTTTTTGCTGTTTGGCCCGGATAAGCTCCCGCAGATGGGCCGCACGATCGGCCGTGCCATCCGTCAGTTCCGCGAGACGCAGGAAAAGATGACGGCCGTTGTTCAGTCCGAGATTATCGATCCGGTGAGCGAGGCCGCGTCGGCCCCGGTCAAGCCCAAGAAGGCTGCTGCGACCGACGACGATTCCGATGCGGACGAGGGCGCCGCCGAGACGGCAGCGCCCGCCAAGAAGGAGACCTTTGCCGAGCGTCGCGCCCGTCTTGCTGCCGAGAAGGCCGCGAGCGAGGGTGCTGCTGAGGGCGAAGATGCTGCTGAGGAGCCTGCGACCGAGGACGCCGACGCCGGGTCTGCCACTGCCGCCGCCGCTACCGTTGAGCCCGAGCCTGCTGCAGAGCCGGAGCCGGAGCCCGAGCCGGAGCCGGCAGAGCCCACGACGGCCGACCTCTATGCTCGTCGTCCCCGCAAGCGCAAAGCCGTCGTCGACCAGCTCGCTCGCGAGCTCGAGGCCGAGGACGACGCCGCTGCCCCGAAGGGAGGCGATGAGTAATGCCTATCGGACCTGCGCGTATGCCGCTCTTCGATCACCTGGGAGAGCTCCGTCGCCGCCTGACCATCGTGGTCGTGTCAGTCTTTGCAGCCGCTATCGTGCTGTATTTCGCCACGCCTGTGGTGCTCGACATCCTGAAAGATCCCATCCGCTCCTTTGTGCCGGACGGTAAGTTCTACATCACCACCACGCTCGGCGGCTTTGGCCTGCGCTTCTCACTGGCCATCAAGATGGCCGTGGTCATGTGCACGCCCATGATCATCTGGCAGATTCTGGCGTTTTTCCTGCCGGCGCTTCGCCCCAACGAGCGCAAGTGGGTCGTGCCCACGGTGCTCGCCTCGACGGTGCTGTTCTTCCTGGGCGCCATCTTCTGCTACTTCATCATCATTCCTGCGGGCTTTGAGTGGCTCATCGGCGAGACCTCGGCCGTCGCCACGGCGCTGCCCAATTTGGAGGACTACATCAACATGGAGCTGCTCTTTATGATCGGCTTTGGTGTGGCGTTTGAGCTGCCGCTCATCATCTTCTACTTGTCCGTCTTCCATATTGTGTCCTATGCGGCCTTCCGCAGTGCCTGGCGTTACGTATACGTTGGCCTGCTTGCGGGCTCGGCTGTGATTACGCCCGACGGCTCGCCCGTTACGCTGGGCCTCATGTATGGCGCCCTGCTCTCGCTCTACGAGATTTCGCTCGCCATCGCTCGCGTGGTCATTACCGCGCGCGAGGGCAAGGAGGGCTTGTTTGTGAGCCGTCTGGACCTGTTTTCGGACGACGAAGAGGACAGCGAGGAGTAAATCGGTATGCACGAGGTTGGCATTGTCAACGGCATACTCGATACAGTGATTCGCGCGGCGCGTGGGGCGGGGGCCTCGCGCGCCGTTTTGGTAACGCTGCGTATCGGGGATATGACCGAGGTCGTGCGCGAGGCGCTCGACTTTGCGTGGGAGACATTTCGCGACGAGGACCCGCTCACGCGCGGCTGCGAGCTTGCCGTGGAGGAGGTCCATCCACAAAGCGAGTGTCTGGACTGTGGTGAGGTCTTTGAGCACGACCGTTTCCATTGCCGCTGCCCCCAATGTGGCGGCGCCAATGTGCGCCTGCTGCACGGTCGCGAGCTCGACATCGCAAGTATCGAAATCGAAACCCCCGAAGATTAGCCCGCTAGCCATCTGGTGATGGGGTATAAAGGGGCCAAAGTAAGGAGCGCTAAGTATGGCCGAGAAGACGATTGATATCGCATCGCCGATTCTGTCGCGCAATGAGCGCCTGGCAGATCAGCTGCGCCAGCGATTTAATGAGACAGGCACCTATGTGATCAATGTGCTGTCGAGCCCCGGTTCGGGCAAGACTACCACGATCCTGGGTACCAACGAGCGCCTGCGCGACAAGGCGGGCCTGCGTTGCGCCGTCATCGAGGGCGATATCGCCTCGGATGTCGACGCCATTACCATGAAGGAAGCCGGCATGCCCGCCATCCAGATCAACACGGGCGGCCTGTGCCACCTCGAGGGCAACATGATCATGGAGGCCGTCGACGCCTTCGACCAGGCGGTGGGTCTGGAGAACATTGACGTCATCTTTATCGAAAATGTGGGCAACCTGGTCTGCCCGGTCGACTTTGACCTGGGCGAGAACCTGTCCATCATGATTCTTTCGGTGCCCGAGGGCGACGACAAGCCCATCAAGTACCCGGGCATCTTCCAACACGCCGGCGCGCAGCTGCTCAACAAGGTCGACGTGGCCCCGGCTTTCGATTTTGACATGGATAGGTATACTAAGACACTCGATGACCTCAATCCGCAGGCGCCGCGGTTTGCCGTGAGCGCGCGCAAGGGCGAGGGCATGGATGCCTGGTGCGATTGGCTCATCGGGCAGATTGAGCAAGCAAGGGCGTAAGTCGGCCGCCATACGGGCGGGCGTAGCCGCAGAGACACGAGATAGGAGCCTCTTTTGAAGCTCATCATCGCCGAGAAAAACGACGCCGCGCGTCAAATCGCCGAGCGGCTGTCCACGGGTAAGCCTAAAAAGGACAAGGTGTACAACACCGCCATCTACCGTTTTGAGTGGAAGGGCGAGGAGTGCGTGACGATCGGTCTTGCCGGTCACATCCTTGCGCCCGATTTTTGCGACAGCGTGCTGTTCGATAAAAAGCTGGGTTGGTATTCGGTCACCGAGGACGGCGAGATGCTGCCGGCCGATATGCCCGATGGCCTGGCCCGCCCGCCGTACGACACCAAGCGCAAGCCGTTCCTTGCCGATGGCATTTCCATCAAGGGCTGGAAGCTCGAGAGCCTGCCTTACCTCACCTGGGCACCCGTCATTAAGCTGCCGGCCGAGAAGGAGCTCATTCGTTCGCTCAAGAACCTCGCTAAAAAGTCCGACAGCGTCATTATCGCCACGGACTTCGACCGCGAGGGCGAGCTGATCGGCTCGGACGCTCTCAACAAGGTGCGTGAGGTGGCGCCCGACTTGCCGGTCGCCCGCGCCCAGTATTCTTCGTTTACCAAGGCCGAGATCACGCAGGCCTTCGATAACCTTGTCTCGCTCGACCAGAACCTGGCCGACGCAGGCGAGAGCCGGCAGCACATCGACCTTATCTGGGGTGCGGTGCTCACGCGTTACCTGACGCTCGCCAAGTTTGGCGGCTTTGGCAACGTGCGCTCCGCCGGCCGTGTGCAGACACCGACGCTTGCCCTGGTGGTCGAGCGCGAGCGCGAGCGCATGGCGTTTGTGCCCGAGGACTATTGGCAGATCCGCGGTATGGGTGCCGCACAGGGTGCTGCCGAGGACGACCGCTTTAAGATCGCTCACAAGACGGCGCGTTTTACCGACAAGGATGCTGCCGAGACGGCATACGGCCATGTCGACGGTGTCGCGACGGCGACCGTTGCCGCGGTGACCAAGCGCTCGCGTAAGCAGCAGCCGCCCACGCCGTTTGCGACGACCTCGCTGCAGGCTGCCGCCGCGGCTGAGGGCATCTCGCCTGCGCGTACGATGCGCATCGCCGAGTCCCTCTACATGGCCGGTCTCATCAGCTACCCGCGTGTCGACAATACCGTGTACCCCGCGACGCTCGATCTGGGCGCCGTGGTGAGCGACCTGGCAAAGATCAACCCGGCGCTGGCGCCCGTATGCAAAAAGGTGCTTGCCGGCCCCATGAAGCCTACGCGCGGCAAAGTCGAGACCACCGACCACCCGCCTATCTATCCCACGGGCGAGGGCGATCCGTCCACGCTCGACGGCGGCCAGCGCAAGCTCTACGACCTCATCGCCCGCCGCTTCCTGGCGACGCTCATGGGGCCCGCGACCATCGAGAACACCAAGCTCGAGCTCGACGTCAACGGCGAGCCGTTCGTGGCCTCGGGCGACGTGCTCGTGACTCCGGGTTTCCGCGAGGCATACCCGTACGGCCTTAAGCGCGACGAGCAGATGCCGCCGCTGGAGCAGGGCGATACGGTCGACGTGTTCGACATTAAGCTCGAAGCCAAGCAGACCGAGCCGCCCGCGCGCTACAGCCAGGGCAAGCTCGTGCAGGAGATGGAGAAGCGCGGCCTGGG
>WGSQ01000230.1 GCA_014871605.1 Collinsella sp.
GGTGCGCCTGAGTGTTCAAAAGATCGAAAGGGGATGATCTCGATGATTGACCTTCAAACGCTGACGATCTCTTATGGAAAGAAGGTGCTCGTAGATTCGGTGAACGCTGAGTTTGCCCCGGGTACGGTCTACGGTCTCGTCGCTCCGAACGGGCATGGAAAGACGACGTTGCTGCGTGCGATGGCAGGTTTGCCGGGTCCTCGCGTGGACGGGAGCATCGTTCTGGATGAGGTGCAGGGTACGGGTGCGAGAGAGGTCCGTTCTATGATCTTCTATGCACCTGGTGAGGGGACGCTGCTGTATCCCGGATTGCGTGCGGAAGATCACCTCAAGATGGTTTGCGATATGTGGCCGCATGCTCGCGATATCGAAGAGATAGTGGAACAAACGCAGATAGGCGAGTTCGCGAAGATGAGGATCCGCACTCTGAGCCAGGGCATGAAGCAGCAGCTTACCCTGGCGATTGCGTATGCGACGGGCGCGCGGTACCTTCTATTAGATGAGCCCATGAACGCGCTCGACCCCAGCAGGGTGGACTTGCATTCCGAGATTCTCAGGAAGCTGGCCGATTCTGGTACGTGCATCATCATGTCATCCCACATCTTGGATTCGGTCGATAGGCTGTGCGATGAGATTCTGTTTTTGAAGGATGGGAGGCTCATTAGAAGCATTCCGCAAGATGATGCTGCGCCGAAGTCTCCTGGATCCCATTTCGCAAAGCCTGCCGGACGCGCCGAGGGTGCGCTAAGCACGTATCGGCGACTCTACGAAAAGGGCGGGTAGAAATGCAAGTTAAAAATCTATGTGGCCAATGTGATACCGTTGAACCCGCGTATCGATACCGTTCAGCCATTCGCCTCGCCCCCGTCGCACGCATCTTCATCCGGTCTGTTACTTTTAATCTAACAATTCTTTGAGGAACGTAGGTGCTTCCAAATGTACTGTCGACTTCTTCTCAAACTAATCCTAAGAGACAAGGCCGTATGGATCTCTACGCTCGTTCTTGCCGCAGCCTTCTCCATCCCCATTGCGTTCAATTCACCCATCTACGGCCCCTTCTTTATGAAGCAGGGCATGCAGGGCTTTGTCGACGCATTCAATACGCGCGCGCCCCAGGCCAGCGGCACAGACCTATCGCCAGAGCAGCAAGATGACGCTGAGCTTGCAAGATACGCGAACGCCGCCCTCGCCGCTCAAACCGACGCCGCCTTTCTCGACTCTGCCGAGAGCTACTACGCGCTCATGGACGAGGGCTTCCAATCCGGGTCCATCGTGGGGGACCAGGAGACCAATGACGCAGAGCTCGCATATTGCCGCGCTCTGAGCAGCTCCGGCATCGCGGATATCCCGGCCTCCGCAAACGACCTGCCGTTCCTCTCCTTCCTGCCCTACGCCATTGCCCAGGCGCCGTCCTTCCTTCCCTTCATCCCCTTCCTTCTCTCGTCGATACTCGTGCTCGGCGCCACAAGGCCCGGGACCCTGGCGGCAAAGGCGCCCGTGCCCAAATTCCGGCGCCTTATCCAAATCGTGTTTTCGATAATTGGCGCGGGGACCGCGATGCTCCTCGCCGGCCTTGCGCCCGGGAGTATTTACGCCTTGGCCCTAAACGGCTTCGGGCAGATCGGGTACCCGATCGCCTTCTTCCATAACGGCGCGCTCACTACCACGACCGCGGGAAACGTCTTCACGACCATACTTCTCGCGCTGCTCGCGGGTGGAACCTTGATATCCGTTTGTTCCGTCGTCCTATCGACCGCAACGAGGCGCGTCTTCGCGGGCCCCCTTACCTCCGCGTTGCTTGTCGCGGCCCCGGCATTCCCGTTATTGTCCGATTCGGCACTAGGGCATAACGCCGCGCTCAATCTCCTGCCGCTGGCCATATTCTCGCCTATCGAGGCAACGGGTTACGTAGGATGCTTCCCGACAGAATTCATTGGCTCCGGTTCAAGCGGTGCATCGATGCTTGCCGTGGCCCTGGCATACGTCGCGGTCTTTTTTGCGGTCGGCGCCGTTGCGACACGTTCGCCCAAACAGCCTGGACCCGCGAAAAAGCACCATGGGCTCGAGCTTCTGGACGCGAGCGTGGGATACGGAAGCACGACGATACTTTCAATCGGGTCGCTTTTCCTGAGCCCGGGAACGGCGGCGGGCCTCGTTGCCCCCAACGGCTCGGGGAAAACCACCCTTCTTGAAGCGCTGTCGGGCCAATTTCCCACCCGCATCCGCTCGGGAAGCCTGGCGGCAGACGGAATCTGCCAACGCCGATCAGCCGAATTTGCAGAACTCGTCTACCTGAGCTCTTCGGGCAGCGCGGATCTCTATCCCACGCTATCGGCCCTCGAGCACCTTGCTTTCGTTAGGGAGGCGTGGAAATCGGCCGCCGACATCGACTCGCTCTGCGACTCCCTCGGAATCTCCTCATATCTCGACAAGCCGACCCGTAAACTCTCGACAGGAATGAAGCAGCAGGTAAAGCTTGCCATGGCGATAGCGACCGATTGCCCGTACCTCATCCTCGATGAACCGCTGAACGGCCTCGATCCGGGAAAGCGGAAAACCTCCTGCGACGCGATGCGCAGCGAAGTGGCGCGGGGACGCAGCGTGCTCATTTCAAGCCATCTACTCGACGACCTGGCAGACCTCACCAACTCGTTCTACTTCATCGAAGCCGGCACGCTCGTGGAAAAGATC
>WGSQ01000231.1 GCA_014871605.1 Collinsella sp.
AGGAGGTCTTATGCCGGGAGAGGGTTTTAAGGCGCTTGCCGATCCAACGCGACGGCGCATTTTGGAGTTGCTGCGCGAGGGCAATTGCACGGCGGGGGAGCTTGCCGAGCATTTCGATATCAGTAAGCCGTCGCTGAGCCATCACTTGGCGACGCTCAAAAACGCCGGGTTGGTGACCGACGAGCGCCATGGCCAAAACATCGTATACAGCTTAAACACCACCGTCATGCAGGATTTAATTGGCTGGTTTATGGGCTTTACAAACACGGAAGGTGATAAGGATGAATAACGAAAACAAGGGCATTCACCCCACGGGGGTATCGTCGCGCGTGTGGGCCATGCTTGTTGTGGTCTGCGCTATTAATGTCGTAGCGCACCTCATGGTGATGCCGAGCTTGCCTGCGCAGATTCCCACGCACTGGGGCGCGAACGGCGCCGTCGACGGTTGGGGTCCTAGCTGGATGGCCTCCGCGCTCGGCGTGCTGCCTCTGGCGCTTCTCGCAATGTTCTGCGTGGTGCCGCGCATCGACCCCAAAGGTGAGGCATATCGAACCTCGGGCAAGTTCTACCAGGGCTTCGTAATCGCCTTCACCTTGTTCATGTGCGCCATAAGCTGGCTGGGAGAGCTTACGGTCTGGGGCGTGGTGCCGGCGGTCGGTTCGGTTAACGTGCTGATTTCCGGTGTTGTCGGTTTGCTGTTCATCGGCGTAGGCAACTACTTGCCGCGTGTGAAGCAGAACTATACGCTCGGTATCAAGACGCCTTGGGCACTTGCCGATCCCGAGAACTGGCGCCGTACGCAGCGCTTTGGCGGTGCCTGCTTTATGGTGCTGGGTGTTGGCCTGATTGCGATGGGCGTGGCAGGTGCGGTGCTTTCGAGTGAAGTCGTCGCCGCGGTGATTGCAGTGCTGGCGTTTGGATCCGCCGGAGCCGTCTACGTCTACTCGTATCTGCTGTGGCGCAAATCGCAGCGAGCCGCTCGTTAAGGTTGCGGAAAACTAGCGTACGCAGTTCATAGTATGTTCCGGGGGACTTTTCCCAGGTAGTATTAGGGGGTATGGGCAACCATGCCCCTTTTTTCGTTAAGTTTCAGAGCTGGTTTCCTCATTTCGTTTCCACTAAAGCGAAACAAGAATAGGAAAACAGCAGGTAGAAAGGATAAAACAGGCAAATGGCAGAGTTCATCTACCAGATGTATCAGGCTCGCAAGGCCCATGGCGACAAGGTAATCCTTGACGACGTGACCCTGAGCTTCTACCCCGGTGCCAAGATCGGCGTCGTGGGCCCCAACGGTATGGGCAAGTCGACCCTGCTCAAGATCATGGCCGGCATCGAGGAGGTCTCCAACGGCGATGCCAGGCTTACCCCCGGCTACACCGTGGGTATCCTGCAGCAGGAGCCGCCGCTCGACGACGACAAGACCGTCATCGAGAACGTGCGCATGGCATTTGGCGACATGATCGCCAAGGTCGATCGCTTCAATAAGATCGGCGAGGAGATGTGCGACCCGGATTGCGACATGGACGCCCTCATGGCCGAGATGGGCAAGCTCCAGGACGAGATCGACGCCGCCGACGGCTGGGATATCGATTCCAAGCTCGGCCAGGCCATGGACGCCCTGCAGCTGCCCGATTCCGACATGCCGGTCAACGTACTTTCCGGCGGCGAGCGCCGTCGTGTGGCCCTGTGCAAGCTGCTGCTCGAGGCTCCCGACCTGCTGCTGCTCGACGAGCCCACGAACCACCTGGATGCCGAGTCGATCCTGTGGCTCGAGCACTTCCTGCACAACTACCAGGGCGCGGTGCTGGCCGTCACACACGATCGCTACTTCCTGGATAACGTTGCCGAGTGGATCTGCGAGGTCGACCGCGGTCACCTCTATCCCTACAAGGGCAACTACTCCACGTATCTGGAGACCAAGGCCGCCCGTATCGAGGCGCAGGGCAACCGCGACGCCAAGCTCGCCAAGCGCATGGAGGCCGAGCTCGAGTGGGTACGCAGCTCGCCCAAGGCTCGCCAGGCCAAGAACAAGGCCCGTCTGGCTCGCTACGAGGAGATGGAGGCCGAGGCCCGCGCAAGCCAGAAGCTCGACTGGACCGACATCCGCATCCCTGTGGGCCCGCGTCTGGGCAACAAGGTGCTCGAGGCCCATCATCTGCACAAGGAGTTCGATGGCCGCGTGCTCATCGACGACCTATCGTTCACCCTGCCGCGCAACGGCATCGTGGGCGTCATCGGCCCCAACGGTGTCGGTAAGACCACGCTGTTCAAGACGATTGTGGGTCTGGAGCCGCTAACTTCGGGCGAGCTCGAGGTGGGCGAGACCGTCAAGATTTCTTACGTCGACCAGAACCGTTCCGGCATCGACCCCGATAAGAACCTATGGGAGGTCGTCTCGGACGGCCTGGACCACATGATGGTCGGCGAGACGGAGGTTCCGAGCCGCGCGTACGTGGCGAGCTTTGGCTTTAAGGGACAGGACCAGCAGAAGCGCGCTGGCGTACTTTCCGGTGGCGAGCGCAACCGTCTGAACTTGGCACTTACGCTCAAGCAGGGCGGCAACCTGCTGCTCCTCGACGAGCCGACGAACGACCTTGACGTCGAGACGCTGTCCTCGCTCGAAGCGGCGCTGCTCGAGTTCCCGGGCTGC
>WGSQ01000232.1 GCA_014871605.1 Collinsella sp.
AGAAGCTCAAGGACCAGCAGACTGCCCAGATGCAGGACATGCAGGCCAAGCAGCAAGAAGTCCAGACCGTGCTGAACGGTCTTTCCGACGACGTCAAGGAGCTCATGGCTCAGCGCGATTCCGAGATCCTCGCTGCTGCCCAGGCTGAGGAGGCCGCTAGGAAGGCTGCCGCTGCCGCGGCTGCCGCGAACAAGAACAATTCCTACTCGGGTGGTTCGAGCTCGGGTGGTGGATCGTACGCGCCCGGAACTCCGCAGCAGAATGCCGGCTCGGGCAAGCAGCAGGCTGTCGTCAACGCGTGCTACTCCACGCCTTCGCCGGGTCAGAACTGGTGCGCGGCGTGGGTCACCAATGTCTTCCGTAACGCCGGCGTTGGCTACTTTGGAGGCAATGCGTGCGACATGTTTAACGCCTGGTGCTATAGCTCCGACCGCTCGGCGCTGCAGGTGGGCATGATCGTGGCCGATTCCTCGCACAGCGGCACGGGTGCTCCGGGCCTTATCTACGGTCATGTGGGTATCTACGTTGGCGGCGGCATCGTTATGAGCAACGAGGGTGCCATTACGTCTAAGTCGCTCGATTCGTTTATTAGCTTCTATGGCACTGGCTCTGGCGTGCGTTGGGGCTGGCTCGGCGGTATTGCGCTGTCGTAAAGCCGACGGGGCCGCGTGCCCGCCCGCAATATATTTGATTGCCTGCTCGGGCAGTCCTGCGCAAGACGAAGGCCACATTAAGTGGCCTTCTTTGCGTGCGGAACTCGCGACCAATCAAATATATTGCGGGCGGGCACGCGGCCCTTTCGGGTCCTGAGCGCGACTCACCGGACTGGTTGTCTGATATAAAGAAAGTGAAGGCCCCTTTCGGGGCCTTCTTTTTATAAAAATTCGCCTACTCGGTGGACTTCGGGTTCTAGGTCTACGTTGAATTGGTCTTTGACGGTTGCCTGGATGTGGCGGATGAGTTCGTCGACATCGGCGGCGGTGGCGTGGTCGGCGTTGACGATGAAGCCGCAGTGCTTCTCGCTCACCTGCGCGCCGCCAACGGCGTGTCCTCGCAGGCCGGCATCCATGATGAGTTTGCCGGCAAAGTAACCCTCGGGGCGCTTGAAAGTGGAGCCGGCACTCGGCATGTCGAGCGGCTGCTTGTCCTCGCGGCGCTGGCGGTAGTCGTCCATGTCGGCCTTGATCATCGCGGCGTTGCCCGGGGCGAGATTGAAGGTGGCCGAAAGCACGATAAAGCCGTCATCGGCGATGCGGCTCTTTCGATAACCCAGGTTGAGCTCGTCGACATCGAACTCGATGATATTGCCGCTGCCGCGGGTGCCGTCGTCGAGCTGGCGAGCGGGTTTGTAGACGCGCACGGACTCCAGCACATCGGCCATGCAGGCACCGTAGGCACCGGCGTTCATGTAGCAGGCGCCGCCGACCGATCCGGGGATGCCCGAGATGGGCTCCATGCCGGTGAGACCGGCCTCGGCTGCCGCCGCGGCGACATCGGAAAGCAAGGCGCCGGCCGCCGCCGTGACGTGCGTGCCGTCGACCGTAATGTCGGAGAGGCCTTCGCCCAGCGCCACGACGACGCCACGGATGCCCTTGTCGCCGACGAGCAGGTCGGAGCCGTTGCCCACGATGGTAAGCGGCAGGTCGCAGCGATAGCAGGTATCGAGCGTGGCGACGAGGCCCTGCTCAGTATCGGGCGTGACAAAGACGTCGGCCGGGCCGCCGATCTTAAACGTGGTGTGCTCGCGCATGGGCTCGCTCATCAACACGTTGTCCTCGCCGGCAACGCCAGCAAGTGCGCACAGCAGGTCCTCGTTAAAAAAGTCGTTCTCGTGCATACGAATATCCGCCTTTTGGTGGTCGTTGTCATCAATCGATTGCAATATACCCCACCCGGACGGATTTGGTGCGCTGGCGGCGATAAAACAGCCGTCTACCGGATTGGTAAAGTGTTTATCACCGAGGTAGAGGGGTAGTCGCTATACTTTCAAGAGATTGCGCGTAAACCCGGAAGGAGCGAGATGGCCAACAAAGTCACCCTCAAGCAGATCGCCCAGGAGGTGGGGCTTTCCCCCTCGTCGGTCTCGCTTGTGCTCAATAATCGGCCCTGTCGCATCTCGGAAGAAAACCGCAAGCTCATCAAAGAGGTCGCGGCGCGCAACCACTATGTTCCCAACCAGATTGCGCGTAGCCTGGTCATGCGCGAGTCGCGCACGCTGGGCCTTATCGTCCCTAACATCGAGAGCCGCTTTTTTGCCTCGCTTGCCGGCAGCTTGGAAAAGCGCTGCCGCGAGGACGGCTATGCGCTCTTCATTACCAGCTCGGGCGGAAGCGCCGATGACGATCTGGAGCTGCTGCGCCAGCTGGTGACGCGCGGCGTTGATGGCGTCTTCCTGGTCGTGGGCGACGAGTTCTCCGACGACCGCGCCCTGCGCGAAGAAGTCAGCCACCTGCCCATCCCGGCCGTAATGGTCGACCGTGCCATTGAAGGGCTCGAGTGCGACAAGGTGATGTTCGACCACGAGATGGGTGGCTACATGGCCACCCGCTATCTGATCGAGCAGGGCCACCGTCGCATTGCCTGCTTGGTTAACGCGCGCCGTTCCAATACGGGGCGTAAGCGACTTGCCGGCTATGAGCGCGC
>WGSQ01000233.1 GCA_014871605.1 Collinsella sp.
ATCATGGAAAGGACCATGGCAAACATGTGCTCGCTTCCGGCCTGGCCGTAGGCGCCCACCGAGCAAGACAATTTGGCGTCGGCCGGCACGGTGCCGGCGGCCAAGTAATCGTCATAGCCAGCGGTCTGCAATTGCAACAGCTGGAGATGTTCGCATGCCGTGAGCATGTCAGGGTCGATGTTGCCCAAGATCACGTCGGCATCGGCGACCTGCTCGCGCGTGGCGGCGTCGGAGCTCGTGTAGATAAAGTCCTCGCCCGGAGCGCTCGACTCAAGAATTGTGCGATGACGGTCGTTGACGGGCAACAAAACCAGGATGTTCACAAGCAGTCCTCTCCGCTCGACCTGCCAAAAAGGGACAGGTTTATTTTGGCAGGTTTTATCAGGCAAAACGTTCAAATAAAAACGCCGGATGCAAGACGAGCGTGCCCGTCAGCATCCGGCGCATCCACGGCTACCAGCTCAGCAGCTCGTAGCCGTCCTCGGTCACCACGAGCTGTACCTCGCACTGGGCCGAATCGCTGCCGTCCTTGGTGCGCACGCACCAACCGTCACCCTTGCTAATCTTGATGTCGGGCGCTCCGGCGTTGACCATGGGCTCGATGGTAAAGACCATGCCCGGAGCCATGATGGTGTCCACATCGGGTGCCTCGGTGGTAAAGCCCACAAACGGGTCCTCGTGGAACTCCTTACCGATGCCGTGTCCGCCGTACTCGCGCACCACGCTAAAGCCGGCGTCCTCGACCGTCTTTTGCACGGCTTCGGCCATCACGGACAGCGGCAGCCATGGCTTGACGGCCGCCAGGCCCGCCTCCACGCTGGCGCGGGTGACGTCGACAAGACGCTGGCGCTCGGCAGAGACCTCGCCGATGCAGAACATGCGGCTCGAGTCGCTAAAGTAGCCGTCTAGGATCGTGGAGCAGTCCACGTTGATGATGTCGCCCTCGTGCAGCACGTCCGTATCGCAGGGGATACCGTGGCAGACCACATCGTTGATCGAGGTGCATACGCTCTTGGGGTAGCCTTCGTAGTTGAGGTCGGCCGGCGTACCACCGTGCTCGACGGTGTAGTCGTAGATCATCTGGTCGATCTGGTTGGTGGTCATGCCTGCGGCGATGTGCTCGCCTACGTAGTCGAGCACGCCTACGTTGATGGCTGCCGAGCGCTTGATGCCCTCGATATCGGCGGGCGTCTTGTAGAGCGTGCGGGGCAGAACCTCCCAGCCCTCCTCCCACAGGCGCTCGAGGCGCTCGTCGAAGGCGCTGTGACATTTCTTATATTTTTTGCCGCTGCCGCACCAGCAGGCGTCGTTGCGGCCGGGTACGGGTCCTTTGTCATACATGGCTAACTTCCTTTCATCCGCAGCTAGTATAGCCCACCCACGCGTCCATAAAAGTTGCGGTGATATAGTTCCGATTTAAGCGGTTTAACAGCACAAATAGGAACTATATCACCGCAACTGATGGGGCGGGATAGCGGGCACTAGCTGCTGCGTGGTTTTGCTAGTAGCTCACCTGGCAGGGGATGCCGAGGGCTTGGACGCGCGCGGCAATGGCGTCGAGCACCTCGGGCGCTGCTTTGGCAAGGCCGGCGACCGGCGTCTCGCGTGCCACCGTGTAGATGGTCGCCTCCTGCGGACGAATGCGCTCGAGCGCCGCGAGCCAAGGGCCGACGTACTCCTCGCCGGTATTGTCGATGAGCTTGCCCTGATACTCGCCGGTCAAAAAGATTGTCTGGATAATAACGTGACCGTCAAAGCTTGCGAACGTCTCGATCTGGTGCTCGACGTCGTAGGGGCCAACGGGCTGGTCGAGCAGCTGGATAAACGCCGGGTCGACGGTATCGAGCTTAAGAATGTTGTCGTCGACCATCATGAGCGCGTCGTGCACCTCGGGGCGGTCGGCGCGTGTGCCGTTGGAGAGCACGGCGATCTTGGAGTTTGGGGCAAGCTCGTCGCGCAGCTCGACGGCGCCGGCGATGGCCTGTGGAAACTCCGGTGCGGCGGTGGGCTCGCCGTTGCCTGCGAAGGTGATCACATCGGGGAGCTCGCCCTCGGCTGCCATCTCGCGCAGCTTTGCCTCGAGCGCGTCGAGTACCACGGCAGCTGTGTTGTACGGCTCATGGCAGGGGCGCTCGGCGTTGAGGCCGTTTTCGCAGTAAATGCAGTCGAACGTGCAGATTTTGCCGCTGGCCGGCATCATGTTGACGCCGAGCGAGAGACCAAGGCGACGGCTGCGAACGGGCCCAAAGATGGGGCTGGCATTCAAAAACGTAGACATAGGCATATGCTCCTCAAGACAATTGTGCCTAAGCATAGCATCGGCTCCAAAGCAAGGTGCGGGCTCTTGCTTTACAAGTTTCGTTTTTTCACGTCGCCCATTATGCCGCGCCATGAAAAGCCTCGGGTCGGGTAAAGTTAATCTGTTAACAAGGTGTAAGGCAATGTGGGTCCATCCAACCGCGCTGACGTGCAACTGGATGAGCATTGATGATGGGGGCACAACATGAATTTTACGGTCGAGAATGCGGGCACCACGATTGCCTGTCGCGAATATGCCGGCCCAGATGTGTCGCCTGATGCTCCTGCCTTGGTGTGCGTGCACGGCGCTTGTGTCGACG
>WGSQ01000234.1 GCA_014871605.1 Collinsella sp.
GAGCAAGGTTTGCGTCGTGCGGAAGGAATGCGAGCTCTTCATCTAGCGCATACGAAATTGGCGCAATGGGGCCAGGTTAATCTGCACCGACCTGGTGCAAACAAACCTGTCCCCAATGCACCAGAGCAAGGAGTGTCCCCGGGTGCCGGCAGAAAAGGAACGTCCCTAAGTACCGCATAAATACCGTTTATCGGAGAAAAAATACCGTTCGCCGGTCATAATGATTGTTCCGGCTTTGGGCTTGTCTACAATAACCCCCGTAAAAGAAATGCGGAAGGTTACCGAGTCCCCTCGGACGTGGGCCTAACCAAAGTCTTTGATCGCGAGCGTCTCAATGGGCGCATTCGATTGATTTTGGTTGGGCTATATTTATGAAGGGACATGTCACCATGGGTTTCTTTTCTCGCCTAATGGGTGGCTCGGATAAGCAGACGACTGCGGCTTCCGAGTTCGAAATCCTCGCTCCCGTTTCCGGCGAGCTTGTTCATCTAGAAAATACCAATGACCCCGCTTTTAGCAGCCGTGCAGTGGGCGATGGCGTTGCCGTGGTTCCCCAAGAGGGAACGGTGTGCGCTCCTGTTTCCGGCACCGTCGCGGCGCTGTTTCCGACTGAGCACGCGCTGGGCATCATGTCCGACGACAGCTCTGCTCAGGTGATGCTGCATATCGGAATCGACACTGTTAAACTTGAGGGCAAGGGCTTCCATGCGCTTGTTGCCCAGGGCGACCATGTTGACGCGGGCCAGCCCCTCGTCGAGGTCGATTTCGATACGGTTCGCACCGCAGGCTTCGATCCCACGGTCTTCGTTATCGTGTGCGAGCGCTCGGAGAACTCCGTTCTTCGTGAGCATGCTGCCGGTCCCGTTGCTGTTAAAGAGCCTGTCGTCTGGCTTTCCGAGTAAGTTCTTGTGGTGGATGCCATGGTTATCAAGCGAGTTTTTAACAATAACGTCGCAATGGTCACTTCGGACGATGGCTCCGAGCTCATTGTCATCGGTCGAGGCCTCTGCTTTGGCCGCCATGCCGGCGATGCCATCGACGAGGCGTCGGTCGAAAAGACCTATGCCTTGCAGGAAGGCACGTCTCAGGATTCGCACACGATTGATCGCTTGGCACATCTTTTGGAGTCCATCCCTACCGTCAACCTCGTGATTTCCGAGGACATTGTTCAGATGCTTCGTCGAGAGCTCAATGTTGATATCAATGACAATATTCTCATCGCTCTCGCAGACCATATAAGCCTCGCCCTCGATCGTGAGCGCAAGGGTGTTCCGTGCGAGAACCCGTTGCTGCTCGAGATTCAGCAGTTCTATCGCAAGGAGTACGCGCTTGCGGGCCGCGCCCTTCAGATTATCAAGGACTACCTGGGTATCGAGATGAGCGAGGAGGAGCAGGGCTTCATCACCTTGCATATCGTCAACGCCACCATGCCGCAGCGCTCTGACCGTCTGATTGTTTCGGTTCAGCTTGTTCGCGACGTGCTCGCGATCGTTTCCGAGCGCTATGCCACGACCCTCGACAGCACCTCTTTGCCGTACGAGCGTTTCGTTCGTCACCTGCAGTTTTTTGCGCAGCGGGCGCTCGATCCCGCGGCAGGGCAAGTCAAGGGCGACGCGCTGTTCCGTATCGATGAAACGGCGTATCCGAGGGCGTTCTCGTGCGCGGAGTCAATTGCCGACCACTTAGCGTCTACCTATAACGTTGTCGTTACCGATGCCGAGAAGTGCTATCTCGCATATCACATTGTTAACCTGCTTGGAGAACCCGGTCTCTAGGCATAACGTGCCCACACATCGATTGATATAAGACAAGGCTCACGGTCTTGTCCAGGGCACATCTGTCTTAATTTGCGGAAAAGGAAGGGGAGTACCGCTATGACCGCAAAAAAGAAGTTCAATTTCAAAGCGCCGTTGGAGGTGTTCGCGAAGTCGATCGTCCAGCCGATGATGTATCTCTCGGTTGTCGGCATCCTGCTCATCGTGGGCATCATCCTGACCAACAAGACCATCTGCGCTTTGGTCCCCGTACTGGGCTCCGGTCCGTTCCAGCTTGTGGGCGCCGTTGTCTATCAGTCGCTGATGTTTATCATCAATAACCTCTCGATTCTGTTCTGCGTGGGCATCGCCGGCGCCATGGCAAAGAAGAACAAGGGCCATGCTTCGCTGATCGCCCTGATGTCGTTCTTCCTGTTCCTGCAGGCTAACAACATCGTGCTCAACGCCACCGGCTCTCTTGCCGATGCGAGCGGCATGCTCGGTCTTACCGGAACCGGCCAGGCCACCGTTATGGGCATCCAGGTACTCGATACCGGCGTGTTTGGTGGCATCATCCTTGGTTGCATCACCGGTGCCGTGTTCAACAAGTACTCGAACAAGCAGTTCCCCATTGCCCTTTCGATGTTCTCGGGCGTTCGCTTTCCGTTCCTGATCATGATCATCATCTCCTGGATCATGGGCGCAGGCTTCTGCATCGTTTGGCCTCCTGTCCAGGGCGCCATTTCCTCCGTCGCCGGCATTATTAAGGAATCCGGCAACATCGGTCTGTTTATCTACGGCATGCTCAACACGCTGCTCGTTCCCACCGGTCTGCAC
>WGSQ01000235.1 GCA_014871605.1 Collinsella sp.
TTCCTCCGTGCTCAAACATTCTCGCTGCGCTGCGAAACTGCGCGCGGAGGAAATACCCCGCCACCCCGGGGTGCCCTCCTGCGCGCGATCAGCCCGTCATTTAGAACGGAATAAAAGTTAGTGAGGCCCTGGCCGGTTGGCCAGGGCCTCGTTTTGTAAAAAATCATCCTCGAAGTAGCTAAAAGAGCCCCGTCCCAAAAGAGCTAGTTGAGAAGCTGGGCCATGGCGTTGACGAATTTTTGGACTTGGAGGGTGGGCTCGAGCGGGTAGTGCAGAAAGACTGGCACCTCGCGGCCGCACAGGAACGGCACGCCCACAAAGGCTGGGTGCACCCCCGACCACGCTCCGCAGGTGAGCACCGCGTCGCCCTTTTCCTCCGCCTCGTTAAAGAGCGCAAAGTCGAAGCTGTCCACATCGATCACGTCAACGCCGCCGTCTGCCAAAAGATCGATGCGCAGGCTGTCCATAGCGTCGTTGCCGTGGCGGAGCACGCGCAGACGCATACCCTCCAAGTCGGCGACCGTAATGCGATTCTTGCGCGCCAGCGGGCTCGTGCGCGGCAGGTCGATATAAAACGGCACGTTAACAATGCGGAGCTTTTGGCAGGCGTCACCCCAGCGCGGGGTCGAAAAACTCGACTGCACCACATCGACCTCGCGGCCCAAGCTGCGCATGACGGATTCGCGTTCGTCGTAGAGGTCGCTCACCGGCACGATCTCGAAGCGCAACGATGGCTCCAGCTCGTGTACGCCCGTCCACATCGACAGCGTCTGGCGCCCCGGGCACATCATCGACACGCCCAGACGCACGGCACCGCCATCGCCCGCCGCGCGTCTGGCACGGCGCAGCGCGTCCTCGGACTGCCGCATGATCGAGCGCGCGTCGTCCACCAGCAGGGCGCCGGCCGGCGTCACCTTGACACCCGAGTGCGAGCGCTCGAACAGCGTGATGCCGAACTCGGCCTCGAAGCCCGACACCTGCTTGACGAGCGCCGGGGTCGACACGCGCAATTTTGCCGCCGCACGCGAGAAGCTTCCCAGCTCCGCGGCGGCCGATATGGCCTCAAGTCGTCGATCGTACACGTCAATCTCCCGTTTCCAGACGCATGGCAATGAACTGCCGAAGGGGGTCGTTTTGGCAGGTCACGCGCTCAATTGAGAAAAACTGCATCGCACAGTGTAAACCTACGGTTAACGCCATTCTAACAAATATGCAATTCACCTGCGCAAATGCAAAGCATACGATAACCAGCGAAAACCACGTGGGTCGGTTAATGGGAGCGACCCATCGGGAGGCACAAGAAGGGAAGTTCCTATGAGCAACTGGCTTAAGCTCGAGGGCGATGTCTGCGCCGTGACTGGCGCGCTCGGCGGTATGGGCGTCGAGATTTGCCGCGAGTTCGCCCGCAACGGCGCCAACGTCGTCCTGCTCGACCTGGACGAAGAGAAGGTCAAGGCCGCTGCCGCCGACCTCGCCGCCGAGTTTGGCATCCACGCCGAGGGCTACAAGATGAACGCCACCGACGAGGCCGAGGTTCAGGCCGCCGTCGACGCCACCATCGCCGACTTCGGCCGCGTCGACGTCCTTGTCAACACCGCCGGCATCCTGCGCTTCGCCGCCATGGAGGACCTGCCGCTGAGCGACTGGGAGCAGGTGCTCAACGTCAACCTCACCGGCTACTTCATCACCTCGCAGCGCTTTGGTCGCGAGATGATCAAGGCCGGCCAGGGCCGCCTGGTGCACATCTCGACCGTCGCCAGCCACTCCCCCGAGACGTTCTCGGGCGTGTACAGCTCCACCAAGGCCGGCGTCAACATGATGTCCAAGATGCTCGCCGCCGAGTGGGGCCCCTACGGCGTCCGCTCCAACTGCGTCGAGCCCTGCTTCGTTAAGACCCCGATGTCGGCCAACTTCTACGCCGACCCCGAGGTCGAAAAGAGCCGCAGCCGTCTGATCGCCACGCGCCGCATCGGCGAGGTCAGCGATATCGCCAACGCCGTCATGTTCCTGGCGTCCAAGCGCTCGGACTTTACCACCGGCGACGCCATCAAGGTCGACGGCGGCTTCTCCAACATGATGGGCGACCTCACCGCCAAGCCCGGCGGCCGTCGCGTCTATGCCGACAACTACCTTAAGAACAAGGGTGTCGAACTCTGGTCCGATGAGTCCGGCGTTGCCAAGCCGACTGACCAGTAAACCAACCTGACAGGGAGGACCCGCGGACACGCCCGTTCCTCCCCCGTATCGATTAGAAAGAGTCCAATGGCTTCCACCAACTCCAACAAGGGTCGCGCCGTCGTGCTTTCCGCCGCGTGCGTCACCATGTTCTTCATCAGCTCAATCGCGCTGTATTCCGTCGTGAGCAAGAACCTGCTCGCCGTCTACCCCGAGTGGTCCAGCGCTCTTACCTGGGCCTTCCCGGTCTTTCAGACCATCATGGCCGTGACGGGCATCTTCGCCGGCCGCATCTCCGATAAGATCGGCCCGCGCAACGTCGTGATCGCCGCCGCCGTGTGCTACGGCGTGGGCTGGTT
>WGSQ01000236.1 GCA_014871605.1 Collinsella sp.
CTCAACCACCGCGCCACGAGCCGTCAGATCTTTGTCAACGGCGCCCTGGCAGCCGCGCAGAAGCTCGTCGCCCGCGAACCCGGCTTCTATACGTTCGACCAGGTCATGTTTGCCTAACCAGGTATCAACCGAATCCACCCAAAGGAGAGATAGCGAATGAGCAACGCAGCCGAGATGGATGCCCAGGAGATTATCAATTACATCGCCACCGCGCCTAAAAAGACGCCTGTCAAGCTGTATGTGCGCGAGAAACCCGGCATGAAGGTTGCCTGGGGCGACGCACATGTCTACGGAGGCCGTCGCGGCAAGACCGTCTTTGGCGACTGGGCCGAGCGCAAAGCCATCCTGGACGCCAACGCCGATTCCATCGATTACTACGACGTCGAGAATGACTGCCGCAACTCCGCCGTCCCCATGCTCGACCTTAAGGGCATCAACGCCCGCATCGAGCCGGGCGCGATCATCCGCGACCGCGTCGAGATTGGCGACCGTGCCGTCATCATGATGGGCGCCATCATCAACATCGGCTCCGTTATCGGCGAGGGTTCCATGATCGATATGGGCGCCGTGCTGGGTGGTCGCGCCACCGTGGGCAAGAACTGCCACATCGGCGCCGGCACCGTGCTGGCAGGCGTTGTGGAGCCCGCCAGCGCCACGCCCGTCATCATCGAGGACGATGTCATGATCGGCGCCAATGCTGTGGTCCTGGAGGGCGTGCGCGTGGGCAAGGGCGCCGTCGTGGCTGCCGGTGCCGTGTGCGTCGAGGACGTCCCCGCCGGCGCCGTCGTGGCCGGTGTCCCCGCCCGCGTCATCAAGATGCGCGATGAGAAGACCGACAGCAAGACCGGCCTGGAAGAGGGCTTACGTCAACTTTAATAGTTACGCGGTTTTGACAAACCGCGTTTTCGCTGACGTATGCCCAACCTGCGGCGCAATGTCAGCAACCAAGCCGAAAACAAAAAAGGCCGAAGTCCCGAAGGGCTTCGGCCTTTGTTTTTCTGCAACGTCCAAGCACAGCTTATCGATTCTCAATACTTCCGATGTTCTTGAGCTCGATAGAGATGAGGCCGTTGGGTTCGTTGACGAACTCGATATACTCGGAGTTCGAACCCATCTCGGCCGGGAAGCTGATCTCGATGCCCGTGTCGGTACGAATCTTGTGATTGCGCACCGCCGCGCGTTCGACCTGCTTACGCTCCACGGGCACACGCTCAGGCACCTTCTCCTCGGTCAGTGCCGCGCGCACGCTCTCCTTGATAACCGGTTCGTCCTCAAAGACCTCATCGACGATATCCCAAGGCGGTAGCTCCTCGTCATCCTCAACCTTCTCGGCAACGGCGGCTTTGACCTTAGCGAGCGCTACAGCCGTGTTGGCGCCGTGCTCTTCAGCGACCTCCTCGACCACGCGCGTCACCGTGTCGATGACCTCCTTACCCGAAACGCCCGTGTCACATTGCAGCAGGCCATCGGGAATGAGCATGCGATCCTCGCCGGCAATCTTGCGTTTCTTATCCACATAGCCGATCTCCATGGTGCTTGCACGCACGATTGCATAGCTCGGCACCTTTTGCGAAGGGTTCGGCAGAATGGCATAGTGGCGCGCGATGTCGTTACGCACCTCGCCCTCTTCGCGACCCACCTCGTGCATGAATGCCTGCTTGGAGCCCAGCAGCATCACGGCAAACCAGCGGGCATCCTCATCGTCGTCAAAATCAGCCACGAGCACATCGGTAGACTCGGCTTTCTCGGCTTTGGTGAGCTCGGAGGAGATAAACTCCGCAATCTGCTGCGACAGGTCCACGAACTCGCGCTCGCCAAAGAAATAGCCCTTGAGCTCGCCGCCGAATGCGGAGTTCTCGGCAAACGTGGCACGCTTGTTATCAGCCGAGGTACGAGCGCGCCGCAGGTGCGTGGTTACGAAATTACGCACGGTACGGCTCTCGATATCGAGCTCGCGCTGGCTCATGACGTTGACGGCAGAGTCAAAGTCCAGGATATGCAGAATCGCGTGATTGATTTTCATATACGGCATTCCGTTCTAGATCGATTTCGGCACGAACCAGTATAGCGGTCGAGCCCGCCCCAAGCGTATCGAAGATTGGTGCATCGGGGACAGGTTGCTTTGCGCCAATGGTTAGCGCAGGAGCTCGGACTGCCAGGCCTCGAGCTGTTCTGCCAAACTCTTGCCGGCAGCGGGCACGTCGATCTGGGGTCGTTTGGGCAACAGTGCGCATTTAAGGATCGCCACGATGGTCTGCGAGATAAAGCGTCGCGTATCTTTGTCAAAGCCTTGCGCAGCCTGGAGCATCACGGGCAGACTCTCACGCAGATTTCCTGCGATATCCGCAAACCGTTCGGCGTCCGTAGCCTCAAACACGGAGAACAACGCATCTACAAAACGCTCGCGCTCGCTAGGTAACACTGCAAGCAGCATCTCGCGAATGGAGCCATCAACGTATCGAGCACCGGCGGACAGGCGCTCACAGTATACGCCGGCGCACCCATCAACCACCCAGCTAAAGGG
>WGSQ01000237.1 GCA_014871605.1 Collinsella sp.
GTGCGGAGCTGAGGCGCGACGGCGCAGGCATGCTGACGCATGGCAAGACGGCGCAACGAAGGAGTCCGTGCAAAATTTGCCTTTTACGGCGCATGTTTTCTTATGCGGAGTCGGCCAAAGCCGCCCTGCTTGGTGCAAAGGGAATGTTGTGTTACGGCAGCGGGATCTCCTTGCTGTCGAAGAGCGTCTTGAGCTCGATCGAGGTGCGCGAGTCGCCGAACTTCTTGATGATGGAGAGAAGCTGGTCGAGCTGCTGCGTGTCGCGCACGGCGAAGCGGAGCAGCGCGTTGAACTCACCCACCACGTGATAGTGGCTGATGATGGCGCTCTGCGAGGCGCAGAAATCGCAGAATTTGTCGTACTTGTCCGGCTCGAGCGCAACAGAGATAAAGCCCGTGATGTTGCAGTCGAGCTTCGTGCGGTCGATGTCGATGTGATAGCCGCGGATCACGCCGCTTTCCTCCATCCGGCGAATGCGTTCCGACACGGCGGGCGGCGTCAGCCCCACAAGGTCTCCCATGCGGCGCAGCGTGCAACGGCTGTCGTCCTGGAGGAGGTTGAGGATTTGGTAGTCAGTCCGATCCATCATGTTCTCCCTCTACCGTTCTCTCACACGATCTCGCCGCGCTTGATGACGGTTTTTGCAAGATTGCTGCCAACGCGGTAGCAGATGTAGTCGAGGTCGGGCGCGTCCCAGATGACAAGGTCGCCCAGCTTGCCCTCTTCGACAGAGCCGACCTTGTCGGCAAGGTCGATCGCCGCGGCGCCGTTGAGCGTGACAGCCGTGAGGACCTCCTCCGGCGTCAGCTTGTACTTGAGGCAGCCGAGGTTGATGACAAACTGCATGTTCAGGCACGGGCAGGAGCCGGGGTTGAAGTCCGTCGCCATTGCAACGGGCACGCCAGCTTTGACCATGTCGCGCGCGGGCGCGAACACCGCGCCGAGGTTGAAGCTCGTCGCGGGCAGCAGGCATGCGATGACGCCGCCCTTGGCCATGGAGGCAATGCCCTCCGGCGGGCAGACGATCAGGTGCTCAGCCGAGATCGCGCCGATCTCACCGGCGAGCTGGCTGCCGCCGATGGCCTCGATCTCGTCGGCGTGGATCTTGGGACGCAGGCCATACTTGAGACCCGCTTCGAGCACCTGACGGGACTCTTCGACGGTGAAGGTGTCGGCTTCGCAGAAGACGTCGCAGAACTTGGCGATGCCCTGCTCCTTGACCTTGGGCATCATCTCCTCGCACACAAGGCGGACGTACTCTTCGCGGTTGGACTTATATTCCGCGGGGACAAGGTGCGCGCCCATGAAGGTCGCGACGAGGTCCATGCGGTGGTGATCGTTGAGGTCCTTGATGACCTCGAGCGCCTTGAGCTCATGCTCGGTGGCAAGGCCGTAGCCGCTCTTGGCCTCGACCGTGGTGGTGCCGAAGCCCATCATCTCGTCGAGCGCCTTGGAGGCCTTGGCGGCGAGCTCCTGCTCGCTGGCCTGACGGGTGGCGTTCGTCGTGGACTGGATGCCGCCGCCCGCGTTCTGAATTTCAAGATACGTCGCGCCGTGGAGCTTGAGACCCAGCTCGTTCTGGCGCCAGCCGCCGAAGATGAGGTGGGTGTGGGCGTCGACAAGGCCGGGGGTGACGAGGTGGCCCTCCGCGTCGACGACTTCCGCGCCCTCGACGGCGGGAACCGCGCCGGTACCGACGGAGGCGATGATGCCGTCCTCGATGAGCACCCACGCATCCTTTAAGAATTTGATCTTGCCCTGCTCCTCGCCGCGATGGGCGGATTTGCCCTCAGGCGTCGCCAGCAGGCCGATGTTTTTGACCAGTAACTTTTTCATAGTAAATGTTGTCCTTTCTCACTGTTGGAAAGAGCATTATGTTCGATGGCTTGTCAAAAAAGCCTCGCAGAGTTTTACCCGCAAGGGGTACGCGGCATCCGCAAGGCGGCAGAGCCGCCAGCGGCTGCCCAGGCCGCCCGCAGGCGGCAAATAAATTGAGATCATCTTTCCGACGACATGTGCGTCGGAAAGATTCTTTGCGCTCCGCAAGTGTGCGAGCAAAGCGAGTGCGCGCAGCGGAGTGTATCCAGCTCAAAAAAGGGGCATATTTCTATGCCCCTTTTTTGAAGTAAATTTTAGTGCATGTATTCCTTCACGGCCTTCTCGCAGAGCTCTTCGTCCGCGACGTAAGGCATGGTGATGTGATCCTGACCCTCGTACATCTTGTTGTACTCGGCGACAGTGGTCATGGCGTTCTCGTTGCGCGCCCAGCTGCGGCGGGCAACGCCGACCATGGTATCCCAAGGCATGGACATGCGCAGGATGGTGTCGACACGCTCGGAGCCGTCGAGGACCATACCGAAGCCGCCGTTGATGGCGCGGCCGATACCCGTGCCACCGCCGTTGTGCAGAGCAATATAGCTCATGCCGCGGGCAGCGTTACCGGCGTAGCAC
>WGSQ01000238.1 GCA_014871605.1 Collinsella sp.
TTCGAAGGCGGACTTTAACGATATTCCCTCAGGCGATACCGTGCAGACCTTCTCACTGGTTGATGACCAGATCCTCGCCCTGGAGGATGAGAACCTCGCCGCACTCCAGAATGCGCTTGACCAGGCGCAGGAGCTGGGCGATGTGGGCGTGGTGTTTTACGACCTGTCGAGCGGTAAGGGCGTGACGTATAACGCTGATGTCGAGGTGTACGGTGCGAGTAGCTACAAGGCACTTTATGCGTTGTACATTTGCGAATCTCTGGTCGAGACGGGCCAGGTTTCACCCGATGACTCCCTTGGCACCTATGGTGGCTACAACATGGGTTGGCAGACGGTACGCGACTTGATCGAGGCTGCGGTCGTTTATTCAGACAACGATTCGTTTATTGCGTTACGTGCGGCGTTTGACCGTGTCGGTTACGAGGATTGGATTGTCGGTCTTGGCATCGATTACGATACGGCACTGGATCCGATGAGTGATTTTCCGACCTACTGCCCGCGCACTTCTGCGAGGTTATGGCGCGAGATGAGCGAGTATCTGAGCATGGATACCGAGACTTCACAGTGGTTGTCGGGCCTTCTGGCATCAACATCGCGCTCGTTTATTCGCGATGGCATTGCGGACGAGCAGGTTTTGGTGCGCAACAAGGCAGGCTGGATTAGCGAGGATGGTTACTATTCGACATGCGATGCAGGCCTCATCGACATCGATGGCCGTACCTATGTCATGAGCGTCATGACATCGATGCCATGGAGTGACCGTTCGAGCGAGGTTACGGCCGCGATTGCAAAGGCTCTGTTTGATACGCGAGCTGCACTGGCTTAGCGTGTTCGTTTGGCGAGGTCAAACAAAATGCTGGTACCATACCTTGGTTGAGAATTTCGTATAGGTTTGGGGAATGGTATGGCTACCATCGCGATTATCGGTGCGCTCGAAAAAGAGATCATGCAGATTAAGGAAGAGCTGAGCGACGTTTGCGAGGCACGGGAGGCAGGCTTGACCGTTGTGAGCGGTGAGCTCGACGACCTGACAGTTGTCGCCACAACGGCGGGCATGGGCACGGTGAACGCCGCCGCTGCAACACAGCACCTCATTAGCAAGTATGCTCCGCAGGCTGTTGTGTTTTCGGGCATTGCGGGCGGTTTGAACCCCAAGCTCCATATCGATGACGTGGTCATTGGCAAACGCCTACGCTATCTGGATACCGATACCGCGCTTATCGCCGAGTCCGCACCGGGGCTCGAGGAGTTTGGCTCGACGCCCGCGCTGGTCGATATTGCCGCCGACGTGCTTGCTGAGCGTGGGTTTGTTGACGCTTCGAAAAATGCAGTCGCTTCGAACGAGGGCACCAAGCAGTTCCTGGTCGGCACGATTGCCACGGGTAACCGCTTTGTGACGGGCGCCGCCATGCGCAACGACGCTATCGAGGCGACGCATGCCGATTGTGTCGGCATGGAGGGCGCGGCAATTGCCCACGTCGCAACCAAAAATGGTGTCGATTGCCTGGTGCTGCGCGCTATCAGCGATAATTGTGACGAGGCGTACGATGCAATTTGCGAGCGAGAGTTCGATCTGTTCGAGTACGCGCGTGTCGCAAGTGACATTACGCTCGATATCGTCCGCCGCATTGCCGCTGCGCAATAGCGCGTCTATTTGTAAGAACCTACGACCAAGGAGTGTCCATGGCCGATTCCATTAACTACCAGCTTGCCAAGTTCGTCGCCAGCTATGGCAAGGTTTCGCAGATTCCCGAGTCTACCTGCCCCGAGGTGAGCTTTGTCGGCCGCTCCAACGTGGGCAAGTCGTCGATTATGAACAAGCTATTTGGCCGCAAGAACCTAGTCAAGGTTTCCAGTACGCCGGGCAAGACGAGCAACATCAACTTCTTTGAGGCCGATGACGTGCACTTTGTGGACCTGCCGGGTTACGGTTTCGCCCGTCGCTCCAAGGCCGAGCGCGACCGCTGGGCCGAGCTTATCGGCGACTTTTTCGACTCCGAGCGCAGCTTTAACTTGGTCGTCTCGCTGGTGGACATTCGTCACGACCCCAGCAAGCTCGACCACGACATGATCGACTACCTACAGGGCAACGAGTTCAACTTTATCGTTTGCCTCACCAAAGCCGACAAGCTCAGCCGCACCCAGCAGGCCCGCCAAGCAGCAGCCATCAAAAAGCAGCTCAACGTCCCGGCCGAAAACGTAATCATCACAAGCTCCCAAACCGGCACCGGCATCGACGAACTAAAAAAGCGCATCGCCGAGGCCTGCCTCTAGTCAGGCTGCAGCCCTTCAAAAGCTCCTATCTATATCACCTCAGTGATAGTTATTGGTAAACTATCGCTGAGGTGATATTTTTTAGGAGGTCGATATGGAGCTTTGGCACGGGTCGGAGGTTGTTGTCGAGCATCCATCGTTGGATAAATGCAGGCAATTCAATGACTATGGG
>WGSQ01000239.1 GCA_014871605.1 Collinsella sp.
AATTTCGCCACGGTGCACACGGTCTAGGAGCAAATCATTCAGCGCGCTCAGCATCCCATGTTTGGCTACTTTAACCCGCGCCCCGAGTATTTCGACCGCATCATCGAATGGCAGAGCCGCCGCAACGGCGTCGAGGGTCTGGCGCCGGAGCATATCGGCTACGAAAACGGCGTGCTGGGCGGCGTCGTGTCGACGTTGCGCGCGTATGTCCAGCCGGGCGATGCGGTGCTGGTCCACAGCCCCACCTACATTGGTTTTACCAAGTCTATCGAAGCCGCGGGCTATCGTATTGTCCACAGCCCGCTTAAACTCGACGACCAGGGCGTGTGGCGCATGGACTTTGAGGACATGGAGTGCAAACTCGCCCAAAACCACGTTCATGCTGCGGTGTTCTGCTCGCCGCACAATCCCTGCGGCCGCGTATGGGAGCGCGACGAGATCGAGCGCGCCATGGACATCTATCGCCAGCACGATTGCGTGGTGATCTCGGACGAGATTTGGTCCGATATCATCCTGCCGGGTCACAAGCATATCCCGACGCAGTCGGTGAGCGAGGATGCCCGCATGCGCACGGTTGCCCTCTATGCGCCGAGCAAGACGTTTAACCTGGCAGGTCTGGTCGGCAGCTACCACATCGTCTACAACGAGACGCTGCGCGACCGCGTGTGCGCCGTGTCCAACAAGACCCACTACAACGAGATGAACGTCCTCTCCATGCATGCGCTTATCGGTGCCTACCAGCCGCAGGGCTACGAGTGGGTGGACGAGCTCAACCAGGTGCTTGCCGGTAATATCGAGTACTTCTGCGATTACGTGGATGAGCATTTTGAGGGCGTGTCCTATTCACGTCCTCAGGGCACGTACATGGTGTTTCTGGACTGCACCGAGTGGTGTCGCGAACATGGCCGCGATATTCAGTGGCTGCTCGACGAGGGGGCGCGCGTGGGCGTGGGGTATCAGGACGGCCGCCCGTTCCACGGGCCCTGCCACATTCGCGTGAATCTGGCGCTGCCGCTTTCGCGCGTAAGGGAAGCGTGCGACCGCCTGGACCGCTACGTTTTTAACGCACGGTAAGTGTGCGCTGCATGCGGGGCCTTCTGCCAAGTCGGCTAGAAGGCCCCGCAGGGTAAAGCGTCTGTAACCATTGGGCGCTCGAGTGGTTTCATTTGCTATTATTTTTAACCATTTGAGTCTGTAAGCAGGATCGTCTGGAGCTCGATGAGAAGACCTCGCCGCTCGGTTGCCATATCGTTGGTTGGTGCGCTTGCGGTAGCGTGTGCCTTTGTCGTAGCGATAGCCGGCTGTTCCGGGTCGAATGACGGAGCCTCGACGTCTGCATTAGAAGAACTGGACGCCTCGCAAGTCAAAGACGACGACCTTAAGACGCTCAACGTCGGAAGCGACCTCTATCCACCGTTTGTGTATACCGATGAGTACGGCGATATCGTTGGCCTGGATGTCGAGATATTGACCGAGGCTTTGGCCCGCATTGGTTACAAGCCAAAGTACCAGCTGATCGATTGGGAAAAGAAGAACGAGCTACTGGCGAGCGGCGAGCTCGATTGCGTCATGGGTAGCTTTAGTATGACGGGTCGCGAAAGCGAGTATCGCTGGGCCGGTCCGTACCTTGCGAGCCGCCAGGTGGTCGCGGTCAATCCCGAAAGCGACATCTACACGCTCGCCGATCTTGAGGGCAGCGTCGTGGGGGTGCAGTCCACCACCAAGCCCGAGGGCATTTTGCTCAACCGTACCAATGGAAAGGTTCCGCAAATCAAGGGGCTCTACAGCTTCTCGGACCGCTCATACCTGAACCCGGCGCTCGTCGAGGGCCTGGTCGACGCTATCGCCGCACATGAGTCCTCGCTGCTCACCTATGAAAAAGACTATGGCGTGACGTATCGCATTCTGAACGAGCCGCTGCTGGAGGTTGGTTTGGGCACCGCTTTCGATATCAACGACACGCGCGGTATCGACGTTAAACTCACCCATGCCTACCAAGAAATGCTTGCCGATGGCACCATGGAACGCCTGGTGTCAAAGTACTTTGATGACCCCTCACCATTTTTGAATATGGAGGGCCTGTCGTGATCGATGCGCCCGACTACACCGCTCAGGAGCAGGGCAATCATTCGACCTGGGTATGGCTCCTTGCCGCCCTGGTGGGGGTAGCACTCTCGGCTGTCGCCGGCATGATGAGCTACGGTTACACGACGGCCCAGGCCGAGCAGCGCTTTGCCGACGTTGTCGATTACGTGGCGACGCAGAGCCTTTCCTACGATGCGTTTAACAGCGCCTATGCGACCAAAAACCTGACTCGCGTGATGGAGATTGCCGGAGAGGTGGCGCGCGATATAAAGCGCGACGGCTCGGTGGATAACGCCGCGCTGGAGCAATATGCTGACCAGTTCAACGTGAGCGCACTGATCGTGACGGACGCATCGGGCAA
>WGSQ01000024.1 GCA_014871605.1 Collinsella sp.
CGTGAGCAAAAGTGTCCCCCGTTCGTTGCCGCTCGCGTCCACGAAACGCCGGGCGGCATCCCAAACCTCGGGCACCTCCTGCCATTCATCGACCAGGTGTGGCGCATCGCCGATGAGCGCCAGGCTTGGGTCGACCTCTGCCGCCGCACGCTGCGCAGGCTCATCGAGCCTGGAGACGCTCGCCGAGCGAGAGAGCGCCGTCCAGGTCTTGCCGCACCATTTGGGGCCGTTGATCTCCACACAGCCAAACGCCCGCATAAGGGTGTCGAGGCGCTCCTCTATGAGCCGGGGCCTATATCCCTTTTGGGTCAATCTCTTTGGTGCATCCACAGACGGCCGTTCCTCTCTATCACGCGATATGCGAAATTACGCCATTCTCAATGCTGATTTTACGCTACTTTCAATGTAGTTTTTACGCCATGACAGATGTAGTTTTTACGCCATTTTCATTGAAGGTTTTACGCTTGGCATCCTTAGCGCGACGCTCGCTCAACCCCTGACCACCGGATTGCCCGAATTCCGGGATGCTGTCTCCGCTCCAAACAAAAGGCCTCGGCTCGCGATGGAGCCGGGGCCAAAGGCGCAGCGTATGTAGTTGATGTTGAGCGCGAACGGCCCGTCAACAATGGCCGTCCACGCTCTACCCTACCCGCGGCGACGG
Organism: Collinsella sp.; assembly: GCA_014871605.1. Classification (GTDB taxonomy): domain Bacteria; phylum Actinomycetota; class Coriobacteriia; order Coriobacteriales; family Coriobacteriaceae; genus Collinsella. The sequence goes on from WGSQ01000024.1 coordinate 662, forward strand.
GCGCGGCTGTACGGCGTATCCACCATGGGCAGATCCGGACGCAGCTTGCCGTCGAATGCGCGATAGGCGTTCTGCACGGCGGGCGCCGTGGGAATCGTTGCGATCTCGCCGATGCCCTTGCCGCCGTATGCCACGGGCAGTAGCTCGTCCTTCTCCACGTAGATGGCGTGGATATCCGGAATCTCGGGCGCACGGAACAGCCCGAGCGTGCCGTACCTTGCCTGGGGCACGCAGTCCTTGAGCGGCCAGTCCTCGGTAAGCGCATAGCCCATACCCATAAGCACACCGCCTTCGATCTGACCCTGGATGGAGATGGGGTTGACCACCTTGCCGGAATCGTGCGCGGCATAGACCTCGCTCACGCGACCGTCATCGTCCAGAATGACCACATGCGTGGCAAAGCCGTAGCAGATGTGGCTCTTGGGATTGGGAACGTCGGCGCCCAGCTTGTCGGTCGGCTCCAGGTACACGTAGCCAAACTCGCATCCCTCGAGCGCCTTGATGGCGGCCGCGGGATCCTGAGGATGCATACCCTGGCCGGCGACGAGCTCCTGCGTGTGCAGCTGATAGGCGCGACCGTCGTCGTACTCGATCTTGACGCCGTCGCCATGCGCATTCACGGGAGCGGCGGGCGCAGACTTGCCGGCCTCGATATCAAGCATGGCATCGCGCAGCAGGAAGGCGGCACCGCGCACGGCCTCGCCGGTCACGACCGTCTGACGTGAACCAGACGTGGTGCCGGAGTCGGGAGCGTTCTCGGTGGAGCACTCGCCGTTGGCAATGCAGCGAAGCGGCAGGCCGCACGCCCCGGCAACGGCCTGCAAAACGACGGAGCTGCAGCCCTGGCCGATGTCGGACGTGGCGGCATAGACCACGGCGCGGCCATCCTCGACGCGAATCTTGCAGCGGCCGGCGTCGGGCAGGCCAACGCCCACGCCAGCGTTCTTCATGGCGCAGGCAATGCCGGCGTGTCCGGGATGCGCATAGTAGGCATCCTTGACCTCGAGCAGTGTCTCCTTCAGCGCCGTGGAGCAGTCGGCAATCTGGCCGTTGGGCAAAACCTCGCCCGGCTCGATGGCGTTACGGTAGCGGATCTCCCACGGATCCAGGCCGACCTTCTCTGCCAGCAAGTCGATCAGGCTCTCGAGCGCAAACTCGGACTGGCAAACGCCAAAGCCGCGGTACGCGCCGGCGGGCGGGTTGTTGGTGTAGTAGCCATAACCGCGAATGTCGGTGTTCTGGTACTTGTAGGGGCCGACGGCATGCGTGCAGGCGCGCTCGAGCACCGGGCCGCACAGCGACGCGTAGGCGCCGGTGTCAAAGTTGATCTCGCAATCTAGGCCGGTAAAGTTGCCCTCGGCGTCGCAACCCAGCGTAAAGGTGCCGTCCATGGCGTGGCGCTTGGGATGGAACGCGAGCGACTCGGCGCGCGTGAGTTTGCACTTCACGGGACGCTGGAACTTATATGCGGCGAGCGCGGCCAGGTGCTGGATGGACACGTCCTCCTTGCCGCCAAAGCCGCCACCCACGAGCATGGTCTCGACGACCACGCGCTCGGGCTCGTTGTCCCAGCCAAACATGTGGGCACACTCTTTGCGCGTGTCGTAGGCACCCTGGTCGGTCGACTGCACCTTGACGCCGTTCTTATACGGGAACGCCACGGCGCACTCGGGCTCCAAGAAGGCATGCTCGGTAAAGGGCGTGGTAAAGCGCTGCGTCACGGTGAATGCGCTCTCCGCCAGCGCCTTGGCGGCGTCGCCGCGCGTCACGTGACGGCTCTGACACACATTGTCCTTGAGCTCCACCGTGTTGCCAAAGGCAAAGAAGCTGTCGTGCAGGCGTGGGGCGTCGGCAGTCCTGGCCTCGACAATGTTGCGCACGGGCTCCAGCGGCTCGTAATCGATCTTTACGAGCTTCTTGGCCTTTTCGAGCGTCGCTTCGTCCTCGGCAACCACCAGCACGATAGCGTCACCCACGCAGCGGGTGATATCGCCCTGGGCGATCATGACGTCCCAGTCCTGGATAAGGTGGCCGACCTGGTTGACCGGCACGTCCTCGGCGCGCAGGATGCCCACCACGCCGGGCAGGGCCTCGGCCTTGGAAGTATCGATGGAGAGCACACGGGCGCGCGGGTACTTGGAGCGCACGGCGCTGGCATAGGTCAGACCCGGCTGATCGAGCTCGTCGATGTCGTCGGGATACTTGCCCTCGCCGAGCACCTTCTTGCGCACGTCGATGCGGAAGGCGCGCTTGCCCACGCCGTAGTCGTCGCCGCGCTCCAAATCCTCGTCGATCTGCTTTTCGCCACGGAGCACCGCAGCTGCCAGCGAAATGCCCTCGATAATCTTTTTGTAGCCGGTGCAGCGGCAGACATTGCCACGGATGGCGTACTTGATCTGCTCCTCGGTGGGCTCGGGGTCCTCGGCGATCAGCGCTGCACCCGCCATGACCATGCCGGGGATGCAAAAACCGCACTGCACGGCGCCCACGGCGCCAAAGGCGTACACAAAGGCCTCGCGCACGTCCTCGGGCAGGCCCTCGACGGTCACGATGTTACGGCCGGCGGCAAGAGCAGTGGTCAGTACGCACGCCTTGACGGCCGCACCGTCCACATGGATGGTGCAGGTGCCGCAGGCGCCCTCGGAGCAGCCGTCCTTGGCGGAGTGAATGTGCAGGTCGTCGCGCAGATAGCGCAGCAGTGGTTTATTCTCCGTCGTCGTGTGCTCGACACCGTTAACGGTAAAAGTGAATTCCTGTGCCATGGTGATTCCCTTCTACACGCCGGCGGCGATGCCGGTGCGGTCGTGGATGGCGCCATGCGGGCAGACGACGGCGCACATGCCGCACGACAGGCAGTCTACGCCGTCGATATGGGCGCAGTTGTCCTCGATGCGGATAGCGCCGGCAGGGCACTTTTTGGCGCACATGCCGCAACCGATGCAGCTCGTGTCGCAGATCTTGCGGGCAATGGCGCCCTTATCGGTGTTGTTGCAGCGCACCAGAATGTTCTGGTAGCCGGGGACGAAGGCAATCACGCGCTGCGGGCACGCCACGCCGCACAGGCCACAGCCCGTGCACTTGGAGCGGTCCACGCGGGCGATGCCATCGACCAGCGCAATGGCGCCGTGGGGGCAGGCCGTGACGCAGGCGCCACAGCCAATGCAGCCTTCGCTGCAGCGGGCATCGCCGCCTGCGGAGGCGCAACCGCTTCCGCAGGCAACGTAGGCCACGTTATGTTGAATGGATTTGGCCATAAGAGACTCGCCTATTTCTTAAGAAGGTACGAATAGTTGTCGCGCACAGCCCGGATAGTCAGGCGGACGGCCTCGGGCAGACCGGTGTTGACGGCATCGACCGAGACGGTGCGGACCGTGCCGGCGACGCGGACCTTAAAGTGGTCCTCGTCCACGGCCAGGAAGCCCTCGTTCTCGGAGTTCTCCATGTCCTCCTCGCTCCAGAACAGGGTGAGCTTGTCCTTGTAGGGACGACCCTCCTGGTAAGGGCAGAACACGGCGCAGTTACCGCACTCGTTGCACATGCCGTCGACATGGACGACCTGATGCTTGGCCAGGCCCGGCACCTTAATTGCCACGTTGGCGCGGTTGGGGCACACGTCGCAGCAGACCTCGCACACCGAGCCGCAGCCCAGGCAGCGGGTCTTGGTGCAGTTGCGCTTGTCGCGGCACAGCGACCCCTTGCGCTCGTAGCAGGTGTCCTCGCGGCCGGCCTGCTCGTTGCAGTCGGCGTACTTGTTAAAGTCCACGCCGGCGATGGCGCGGGCGACTTCGGCGGCGTCGGCAATAGCCTCAACCACGGTGGCAGGACCGCGACGGCAGTCGCCCGCAGCCCAGACGCCCTCGACACCGGTGGAAGTGGCGGCAAGGCGACCGCGACGGTCGTGCTCGACGCCCGCGGCATCGTACAGGCTGGCGTCGATGCCCTCGCCCACGGCGCAGATCACCGTGGTGGCGGGAAGTTCCACGGTCTCGCCCGTGGCGACGGGGCTGCGACGGCCGCTTGCATCCGGCTCGCCGAGCTCCATAACATCGCAGGTCAGCACGGCGCCGTTGAGTGCCTTGGGCGCCAGCAGCTCGCAGAACTCAACGCCGTCGGCAAGAGCAAGATCGAGCTCTTCCTCGTCGGCGGGCATCTGCTTCTTGGTGCGGCGATACACCAGGCGCACGTTCTTCACACCAGCCAGGCGCTTGGCCACGCGGGCCGCATCCATGGCGGTGTTGCCGGCGCCAATGACTACGACGTCCTCGCCCAGCTCGAGCTTCTCGCCCTTCTTGGCAGCCTCGAGGAACTCCAGCACATCGAGCTCGGCACCCTCGCCCAGGCCCGCAGAGCCGGGCATCCAGGCACCGGTGGCCACGACCACGTCGGTAAAGCCCTGGGCCTTGAGCTCGTCAATGGAATCCACGCGAGCGTTAAGCTGCACCTTGGCACCAAAGGCCAGGCAGAGCTCGGCATCGTGGGAGATGTCATCGCTCGCAATGCGGAACTCGGGAATCACGTGACGGACCACGCCGCCGAGCGAGTCGCGGGCCTCAAAGATGGTGACGGGCACGCCGGCACGCGTCAGGAAGAATGCCGTCGCCAGACCGGCCGGGCCGCCACCGATAACGGCAACGCTGCGCTCGCTGTCGTTGGCGATGGCCTGAGCACGCAGCTTGGGCAGCACGGCGGTCATGGCCTCACGGGCGGCCTTGAGCTTGCTGGCGCGAATCTGGGCGCCCTCGGGCTCGTAGAACGCACGCTCGCAGGCACGGCCGCAGGGATGCGGGCAGATGGTGCCAGTGACGAACGGCAGAGCGTTGCGCTCGATGATGATGTTGAGCGCATCCTCGTAGCGGCCTTCGTCAACAGCCGCCAGATAGGCGGGAATATCCTGCTGGATGGGGCAGCTCGTACGGCACGGCGTGGTAAAGCAGTCGGAAAGCGGACTCTTGCCGGCGACCTTGCGGTCGGGCAGCGGGCGCAGCGGCTTCTTGTAGAGCGGGTTGGTGAGCGAATCGGCCTGGATCGCGGTCACGGCGTCGAGCGAGACGCCCGCGAACGGCTTGCCATCCAGGTCGGTAAACTCGCCGGCCATCTGGCTAAAGCGCTCGTAGCCACCGGGCTTGAGCACGTCGGTCGCCAGGGTAACGGGCCAAATGCCGGCATCGTACAGGGCGCGGATGTTGTAGACCGTGGCGCCGCCGGAGTAGCTGATGCGCAGCTTGCCATCGAACTGCTCGGTAATGCGGCGGGCAGCCTCGATGGTCAGCGAGAACAGCGAACGGCCGGACATGTACATTTCGGTCGAGGGCAGCTCGTTTCTCGTCACGTCGACGGGGAACGTGTTGGTCAGCTTGACGCCAAACTCCAGGCCGCGCTCGGCGCACAGGGCAATCAGGCGCTCGAACATGGGCACGGCATCGGCCCACTGCAGGTCCTCGCGGAAGTGCGTATCGTCGAAGACGATGTAGTCAAAGCCCAGCTCGTTCAGACGCTGGCGGGCAAACTCATAGCCCAGCAGCGTGGGGTTGCACTTGATGTAGGTGTTGAGGCCCTTCTCGGTGATCAGATAGGTCGCGATGCGCTCGATCTCGGCCGGCGGGCAGCCGTGCAGGGTAGACTCGGTGATGGAGTTGGAGACGCGCGCCGGGATGGACTCGACAAACGCGGCGTCAACATGCTCAAACTTGTCCAGGTTAGCGAGCGCCCACGTGCGGCACTCATTCCAAACCTCGGAGCCGCTGGCGTCCTTCATGCCCTCGATGTAGGCGTCGACCTTGGGGCTCTTGATGCCCTCGAGGTCATAGCCCACGGACATGTTAAAGACAAAACCGTCCGGGCTGCCCAGACCGTACTCGCGAGCGATCAGGTGGCAGGCAAACCATGCTTTCACGTACTCGGCAAAGGCCTGCGGAACCTCGAGCTCGGTCGACCACTCGCAGTTGTAGCACTCGTCCTGCGCCACGATGCAGGGCTTGTTCACACACTTGGAGAGCTCCTCGCCGTCCATAACCTGAACGGTCTTGAGCTCAAAGAAGCGGGAACCGGCCACGTAGGATGCCACGATGTTCTGGGCAAGCTGCGTGTTGGGGCCGGCGGCCGGGCCAAACGGAGTCTCGATGCGCTCGTCAAAAATGGGAAGCGCACCCTCCTGGTTGGTCGTGACCATCTTGCGCACGCCAAAGATGGCGTCCTGGGTCTTGTGCTCCTCGATGATCCAGTTCATCAGCTGCGAAAACGGGATCGGCCTCATGATGTCGCTCATAACGAGCTCCTCTCTGTAACGCCCGGCGAGACCGCGCGACGGGCGCAAATACGGTGTAGCGCTAGCACAGCGCCGGCGACCCCGCGGAGGCCGCCTATGCGCGCGCCGGATGCGGCGAAACATCCGACGCGCGCGAATCTCCAGTTGGATTAGTACACGCGATCGTTGAGCGTGCTCCAGAGCTTCTTGGACTCGGCCATGGTCCACGCGTTGATCTTGTCCTCATCAATGCCAACGAACTCGCGATCCTTGTACAGGACGCGGCCGTTGATGATGGTGGTGCGGCAGTTTTTGCCCATCATGCCAAAGAGCATGTGGCCGTCGATGTTCTCCTCGCTCAACGGCGTAAAAGGCTTGTAGTCCATAACGATGACGTCGGCGGCAGCGCCGGCCTCGAGCACACCAAGCTTGCGATCGAAGTACTTGCTCGCCATCTTGGCATTGTTCTCGAACAGCATGGTCATGGCCTCGCACCAGCCCACGTTGGGCATAGCGGCGTTGTGGCGCTGAATGATCAGGAAGACCTTAAGGCTCTCGAGCATATCGTGAGTGTAGGCGTCGGTGCCCATGCACACGGGAATGCCGCGGCGGAAGAACTCGAGCACGGGGGCACAGCCCACGGCGTTGCCCATATTGGATTCGGGGTTGTTGACGAGCCAGGTGCCGGACTCCTTGACGATATCCATCTCGGCAGGCGTCACGTGGATGCAGTGGCCGAGCATGGTGTCGGGACCCAGCAGGTTGTGCTGCAGTAGGCGCTCGACGGGGCTGATGCCGCCGCGGTTGAGGCGGGAGTCCCACACGTCGTTCATGCCCTCGCACACATGGATGTGGAAGCCGGTCAGACCGTTGTTGGCCTCGGCCATCTTGTCCATGGTCTCGTCCGAAAGCGTAAAGGTGGCGTGACCGCCAAACATGGCGGCGATCATGTGGTTGTCGTTATCGCGACGCTCCTTGGCGGCCCACTGGGCAAACTCGGCGTTCTCGGCAATGGCCTGGTCGCATTTTTCCTGGCCGCGGCGATCGGAGACCTCGTAGCACAGGCACGAACGCATGCCCAGCTCCTGAGCTGCATCCTTAATGGTAAAGAGGCTTCCCGGGATCTCGCAGAAGCTCGCATGGTGATCGAAGATCGTGGTGACGCCATCGCGGATGGAGTCAAGGATTGTGGCATAGGCGCTGGCCTTGGTACCGTCGAGCGTCAGGTTATCGTCGATCTTCCACCACTGCTGCTCAAGATTCTCCAGGAAGTTAGTGGGGTTGCAGCCCTTAATGGCAAGGCCACGGGCCAGACCCGAGTAGATGTGGGTGTGGCAGTTGATGAGTCCGGGCATGATGAGATTGCCCTGGGCGTCGACGTACTCGGCATCCGGGTACTTGGCCTTGAGCTCGCACTCGGGGCCCACTTCGACGATCGTATCTCCGTCAATGGCGACCGCACCGTTGGGAATGAACGGGGCCTGAGCGTTGCGGGTAAAGACGGAACCGTTAGCGACCAGAAGCATGAATGCTCCCTTCAACATCAGGGGCGGGGTTTGACACCTCTGACATGGCGGAAGTGCGAAGCGCCGGCCTACACCGGAAACGGGCCCTCTCCCGTCAACGCTTCACCAAAGGGACAAACCCTTTGAAGTGCGGCTTGGCGCCGCATGACGTCGGCGGACGAGGCGATGCGCCCGCCGACGAATAGCACCGAATTGGTTACTTCTTGCTCTCGGGCAGGACCAGATCCACGGCAGCGTCCTTGGCAGCATCGATGTGCTGAGCCACGACCGGCGTCTGCGGAAGGATCAGGTTAAGGACAATGGCCATGATGGCGGTGGGGGTTACGGCATTGGAGCCGATGACGGTGGACACCCAGGCGGGCATACCCTCGCCGGCAAGGCAACCGCTGGCCATCCAGATACCCAGGCCAAAGACGACGGAGGTACCGACGATGGTGGTAGTGCGCTGTGTGAGGCCCTCGCGGGTGAACATGCGCACGCCGTTCATGGTGATGGTGCCAAAGACGCCGACGGTCGCGCCGCCGATGACGGGCTGCGGGATAGCGGAAAGGACGGCAGAGAGCTGCGGGAACAAACCAGCGATGGCAAAGACGGTCGCGATGATCACAAAGACCCACTTGTTGACGACCTTGTTGGAGCAGATGATGCCCACGTTCTGGCCAAGGGCGCTGGTGGGAAGACCGCCAAGCAGGCCGCCGACCATAGAGGTGAGACCCTGGGACACGATAGCGCCGGAGAGCTCGCGCTCGGTGGGCATACGGTCGATGGAGCCCAGGCAGGCGGCGGAGACGTCACCGATAACCTGGATGGCGACCATGGGGAACACGACGGCGAGGGTAATGCAGACCTCGGGATCAAACTCGAGCGCGTAGGGCATGAGCTTGGGAAGGGCGAAGACCTGAGCGGTAGCGACGCTGGAGAAGTCGATCATGCCAAAGGGGATGGAGACGATCATGCCAACGATCATGCCAAAAAACACAGAGCCCAGCTTGAGCGTGCCCTTGCCAAAGTTGGCGAGCGCAAAGACCACGGCGAAGGTGATAAGAGCGACGCACCAGGCCTGCGGGGTGCCCCACAGCGGCGTACCCATACCGCCGGCCATATACTTGACGGCCGTGGGATAGAGAGAGACGCCAATGGAGAAGATGACCGTACCGGTCACGACGGGCGGGAACAGCCACTTGATCTTGCTGTAGGCCAGACCAAAGAGGACCGCGACGGCGCCGCCGACGATCTCGCCGCCCAGCAGTGCGCCAAAGCTAAAGCCCGAGGCACCCATGGCCTGCAGGGCCGGCAGGAACGCGAACGAAACGCCCATGACGATGGGCAGGCCGCCGCCGATGCGACGGAAGGGAGCGAAGGCCTGAAGGGCCGTATCGATCGCCGAAAGAATGAGCGCGACCTGGATGATGTCGGTGCTCTGCTGGCTATTAAAGCCGTAGACGCCGGCCATGATGACCGCCGGGGTAATGATGCCGGCAAACGATGCCAGTACGTGCTGAAGGGCACACGGGATCATTTCCTTAACGGGAGGCATGCCTTCGCGAGTGAACAGGGCTTCAGTGCCGTTCGTAACCGTCTCCTGGGTCATTTGACCACCAATCCTCGAAGTAGTTGTTTTCGCATCTAACGCTCTATTGTGACGCAGTGCGGGGTTGAGGTTGTGCCTTCATTGCATATCGTATTAAAGATGATTCTCATTCTCAATAATAATTTTTTGTTATCAGACTATTCTTCAGCTGAAATAACGCATTTCCGCAGGTAAGGAAAGTGTCTGGTCAAAATGACATCTTACTTTTCTTTTGGTCAACCGTTTACCGCTAAATTCCTACCGTTCGTCTGCATTACGCAATGTACCTGCGGATATACGAGATGATGGGCAGCGTGTTACCATGAGAAAAAATTGTTATGAACATTTCCGATTTCACCCAAAGGAGTTGCCCGTGAACGAGACCGTACGTCGCTTTTTGCCGATGGTCGATTTTCTGGAGCAGATACTCGGCAAAAACAGCGAGATCGTGCTGCACGATTTCTCGGATCCCGACCACGCCATCGTCGATATTCGCAACGGCATCGTGAGCGGCCGCAAGATTGGCGGTCCCGCCACCGATCTTGCGCTCAAGATCATGCACGACGCCAAGTATCGCGACCTGCCGTTTATTACGGGCTACGAGGGGCGCGGTGCCGGCGGCAAGACGTTGGAGTCAGCGACGTACTTTATCCGCGAGAATGACGAGATCGTCGGTATGCTCTGCGTCAACACCGATCTTTCCACGGTACGCTCCATCAACGCCATGGCGCAGCAGCTCATGGCCTGCTTCGACGCTGTGCCGAGGCAGGCGGAGCCCGCGTCTATCGAAGTCGAAAGTCTTTCGGAGTCTACGCAGGAGCTCATTGACCGCAGTATTTCCGAGTTGCTGAGCGCGCGCGGGCTGGATGTAGCGTCGCTTGGTCAGAGCGACCGCGTGGACGTCATTCGCCACCTCAACGGCAACGGGGTGTTCATGCTCAAGGGCGCCGTGGCCTGCGCCGCCACCGCGCTGGGCATCTCGGAGCCCAGCGTCTACCGCTACCTGCAAAAAGTCCGCAAGGAGGGCTAACGAGCAAAATGGAGCGCGGCTCCACAAGCGATTCGTCACTTGACAAAAGACCCTGCAGCTCGCACGCGCTGCAGGGTCTTTTTGCATGTCATGTTTAGTTGAGGCCAACGCCTTAGAGAGCGGCGACGACCTCGATCTCGACCAGACCGCCAGCCGGAAGAGCGGCAACCTGGAAGGCGCTGCGCGCGGGGAACGGGGCCTCGAACTTGGAGGCGTAGATCTCGTTCACGGCAGCGAAGTCGGCAATGTCGGCCAGATAGACCGTGGTCTTAACGACATCGGCAAAGGTGGCGCCGGCAGCGGTCAGCAGGGCCTCGACGTTGGCGAGGGACTGCTTGGCCTGGGCCTCGACGCCCTCGGGCATCTTGCCGGTTGCTGGGTCGATGCCCAGCTGGCCGGACAGGAACACCATGTTGCCGGCCTGGATGCCGGGGGAATACGGGCCGATGGCTGCGGGTGCGTTATCGGAAGACACGACGGTCTTGCTCATGTTTTTCTCCTTACGATCAATTGAGAGAGCGTGAGCGCGGTGTTCACACCGGGAGGCACAGTTCGGTCTGAACACCGCGCTTGATTGGGATAGTACTCAAGGTTTCTGTTTGATGCAAGAATATTATCAGCTTGCGAGAATATTTTATCGCCCAACGGTTTCCCCGAACCGCTGAACGGTTCTCATGTGGAGCAGCCAGTCCAAGCTGCTGAAGACTTTGTCCTGCTTAGGCTGCGGGCGTCGCCCACCGCAGCGACGCCACTATACTTTTGAATATCTGAGCATTTTGAAAGGCAGGATATGACCGCAACCGCCAGCCGAACCACTAACCGCAGGCCCGAGCTTTTGGCCCCCGCCGGAGGCCCGGAGCCCTTTGCCGCCGCGCTCGCCGCCGGGGCAGACGCCATCTACTGCGGCATGGGCAGCTTCAACGCCCGCCGCAAGGCAACCAACTTTACCGACGAGGCCTTTGAGCAAGCCTGCCGCGCCGCGCATCTAGCCGGGTCGCGCGTCTACGTCACGGTCAACATCGTCATCAAGCAGTCCGAGATGGGCGATGCACTGCAGCTCATTCATCGCTGCTCCACGCTGGGCGCCGATGCCTTCATTATCCAGGACTGGGGTCTGTTCTTTGAGGCCAAGCGCACCATGCCCGGCATCGAGACACATATCTCGACCCAGGCGAACATCCACGACGACCGCGGAACCCTTTGGTGCCGTGAGCAGGGCGCCGACCGCGTGACTCTCTCGCGCGAGCTCTCCATCGACGAAATCGCCGCCATTCACGACGCCGCGCCCGATGTGGACCTTGAGGTCTTCAGCCATGGCGCCATCTGCTTTTGCTACTCGGGCCTGTGCCTGCTGTCGAGCTTTGCCATGGCGGGACGATCGGCCAACCGCGGCATGTGCGCCCAGCCCTGCCGCCTGCCCTACGAGTTGATCGACGAGAACGGTCCCGCGCTCTCCCCTGCCGGTCGCGAGCGCGCGCTGTGCCCGCGTGACACCAACACCTCACAGCTTGTTCGCCGTCTGTATGACGCCGGCGCCGCATCGCTCAAGCTCGAGGGCCGCATGAAGGCACCCGATTACGTGTACTCCATCGTTGATGTGTATCGTCACGAAATTGACGACATGCTATCCGGAGCCGCCGTTGCCAAGGACGAGGAAGCCGCCCGCCAGCGCCAACTCAAGCGCTGCTTCAACCGCGACTTTACGCACGCCTATCAGGACGGCACCTCGGGCGACGAGATGATGAGCTATGAGCGTTCCAACAACCGCGGCCAGATCGTGGGCACGGTGCTGGGCAGCCGCCCGGCCAACCGCGATGTGCGCGGCCTCAAGTCCGACGACCGCCGTCGCCGCGCCGCCATCGCCCGCATTGAGCTGTTTGAGCCCGTGGGCAAAGGCGACCTGCTGGAGCTTCGCCACGATAACGAGTTTGACCAGTTCCTGACCACCATTGCCGCCGATGATGCCGCCGCCGGTGACATCATTGAGTGCCGCGTGCCCCGTAGCATGCCCGAGGGCTGCCGCGTGCGCGTGATTCGAAGCCAGAGCGCCATTGACGCCGCCGGCGCCGCGCTCAAGCGCGATGTGCTGCGCCGCCGAGCTGTTGACGTGTCCGTCGTGGCGCGCCTGGGCGAGCCGTTTACTGTCACACTCACCTGCTGTGACAACCCCGCGCTCACCGCCACCGCCACGGGCTTCACCGTCGAGGCCGCCAAGACCCGCGCCGTCGAGGCATCCGATCTGGTTGAGCACGTCGGGCGCATGGGCTCCTCTCCCTTTGAGGCCGCGAGCTTTGATGTGGCGCTCGATGAGGGCTGCGGCATGGGCTTCTCCGCCGTGCACAAGGTGCGCGCCGCCGCTTGTAAGGCGCTGGAAGAGGCCATTCTGGCACCGTACGAGGAGCGCGCAAAAACGCTCGAGTTGCCGGTGCTCGACAAATGTACGCGCCCCATGCCCAAGCACTACCGCGACGAGCCGCAGATCTGCGCCACCGTCACCTCGCTCGAGGCCGCCGAGGCAGCCCGCGCGGAGGGTGCAACGCGCATCTATATGACCACCGACGCGCTCGAGGCTGTCGGACTCTCCCCTGCCGATGCATTTGAGCAGGGTATCGTGCCCGTACTCGACGAGGTCTGCCGCACCGTCGACCACGAGCGCGTCGATCCCTGGATCAATGCCGGAGCCACCGTCGCCGTCGGCAATATCTCCGAGCTCGCCGTAGCCGCGCATGCCGGCGCCACGGCCGAGATTCGCTCTTGCCTGCCAGTGCATAACACGCCCTGCATGGAGGCACTTGCCGAGCGCGGAGCCGGTGCGTTTTGGCTCTCGCCCGAGATCACGCTCGACGAGATCGTCTCGCTTGGCACCGCCGCGCCCGCAGCCCTGGGCATCACTGTGTTCGGCCGCCCGCGCGTTATGACGAGTGAGCACTGCATCCTGCAGGTGGCCAATGGCTGCATCCACGATTGCGCTAACTGCCGCCTGCGCGCCCGCAAGCTGTCACTCAAGAATATCGACGGCAAGGTCATGCCCGTACGCACCGACATCCATGGCCGCTCTCGCCTGTACGACGCCTACCCCATCGACCTCACGCCGCAGGTTCCTCAGCTGCTCGATGCCGGCGTGCGTCGTCTCATGGTAGACGGAACGCTGCTCGAGACAGATGAGGTGGGCCGTGCCGTCGCCCGCGTCCGTCGTGCCGTCGAAGCAGCACAGGCCGGCCGCAAGCCCGCCGCCCGCCTGCGCGGCGCCACCTCGGGCTGCATGTTTGTGGGAATTAGCTAACCGAAAGGCTTACACGTGAACGAAGAACCTCAAGTCCTTTACTGCGACGCCTGGCTTATGGCCATCGATAAGCCTGCCGGCATGATCGTCCACGGAGACGGCACCGGCGAGCGCACGCTCACCGACTACGCCAGCGACCTGCTGCTGGCGATGGGCGACGGCTTTGCCGCGACCGACATGCAGCCGCTCAACCGCCTGGACCGTGACACCACCGGCGTGGTGTTGTTCTCGCTCGACAAGCAGACGCAGCCCGCCTTTGACCAGATGGTCATCGACCACGCCTTCGAAAAGCACTATCTGGCGCTGGCCGAGGGCAAGATCGACTGGAACGAGAAGCTCATCGACAAGCCCATCGCCCGCGACCGTCACGACAGCCGAAAGATGCGCGTCGGCGCCAGCGGCAAGCCGTCTCAAACGCGCGTGAAGGTGCTCAAGCGTCTTAAGAGCCGTCGTGGCCTGCCCACGCGCTCGTATATCGATGTCGAGCTGCTCACCGGCCGCAAGCACCAAATCCGTGTGCACCTGGCAAGCGAGCGCCATCCCCTGGTTGGCGACGACCTGTACGGAACGCCGCGCCCCTGCGGCCTGATGCTCCATGCCCACAGCGTGTCCTTTACGCATCCCGTAACCGGTGAGCACATCCACATCGAAGCCCCCTGCCCCTGGGAGCCCTAAACCACCACAATGGGGACAGGCACCTTCGCGGTGGTTTTGCCGCAATGGCTCAGCCGCGGTCCCAAAACGTCTCGATCTGTAACAGTTAGAACCCATTTTCCGGTCTATCTGTTACAGATCGAGACATTCGAATCTCCCTCAAGGAAAAATCTCAATCTATAACAATAACTCGGCAAAATCGGTCCCAGATGTTACAGATCGAGACAAAGGGACGGCGCGGTTCGGTAGAATCTCAATCTGTAACATCTAACCCACTTTTAACGGTCTAGTTGTTACAAACTTAGACAAAACCGGTAGACAACAAAAACGGCAACGCCCGTAATGGACGTTGTCGTTTTTCTATTGAGAAAACTACTCGGTTTTCGTTACTAACCGCCACAGTGGGGACAGGCACCTTTGTGGTGGTTTTGGCCTTGTCCCATCGCTAGACCGTGATGACGTTTTCCATCGTCTGGTACTTGGCGGGTACCTCGCCCGCGGTGATAACCGTTGCGTCACGGAAGTCCGCGAATTTTACGGGAGCCACCATGCCAAACTTACTGGCGTCCGAGATTACGAAGCGTTTGGCGGTATGGCGCATCGAGATACGCTTGACCTGTGCTTCCTCGATATCGGGCGCCGTGAAGCCCTGCTCGGCGGCAATGCCGTTAGAGCCCCAAAAGCCACAGTTGAAGTTGTAGCGGTCTAAGGTTGCCAAGGCATCGGGGCCAACGAGCGCCTCGGTCTCGGGCTTGAGCTCGCCACCCAACACCACGGTGCGCATGCCGCGCAAAGCAAGGTGCTGAGCATGGAGCACGGAATCGGTCACATAGGTGACACCCTCAAGGCGCGGAAGATGCTCGATGAGCTTGAGCGTCGTCGAGCCCGAGTCGATGTATACAAAGCTCTCAGGCTCCACAAGCGCCGCCGCACGGGCGCAGATACGCTCCTTGTCGTCGTTATGGAGGTCGCTGCGCTCATTAAGCGTTAGGTCGCGCGTCACGTGCGCGCGCTCAAGACTCGTCGCTCCACCGTGGACCTTGGCGATGCGATGAGCTCGGTCGAGCGTCTGCAGGTCGCGCCGAATGGTAGACGCCGTCACGCCCAGGGCTTCGGCAAGCTCCGGCACGGTAACCGAGCCGGCCTGCTGCACCATCGACACGATCGCGTTGAGCCTATCTTCCGCAAGCATCGCTTACTCCTCCTCGGGGTACACAACTCCCCAGTCGGCGCGGAGCTTGGTCATAAGCTCCATAACATCAGAAGCATAATCCAGCAGCTCGCGCTTGGAGTCGTCGCCGGCAACGGCCTGCTCAAGATCGGCCATCTCATAGCAAAGGGCGTAAGCCTCGGTGCCGGCGTGGACCTCCTCGCGGTGACCGTCCGCAGTCCACACGATGGTCGCGTGATCGGCACGCGGATACTCGTTGACCTCGATATAGCACTTGTCAAAGCTGATGACCGAGCGCTTGGGCTGCTTGGAGTGGAGCGTAAGGCTCACAACACCCAGCTGCTGCTCGGCATTACGGCAGACGATGCCGCCCGCAACGTCCACGCCGGTCTCACAGGTGTTGCCCAGCGAAACGACCTCGGCGGGCTGGCTTGCCATAAAGAGGCGCATGACGGACAGGGCATACACGCCAATATCGAGCATGGCACCGCCAGCAAGGTTGCGATTGTAGAAACGATTGGTCAAATCGCCGTACTCCTTGTAGCTGCCAAAGTTGAGCTGAGCGAGGTTCATGCGGCCGAACTCGCCAGCATCCATGCGACGACGCAGCTCCTGATACAAGGGCATGTGAAGCACCGTGGTGGCGTCCATAAGGACGACGTTGTGCTCGTCGGCGATGGCACGCGCCTCGTCGAGCTCAGCGGAATTGAGGGTAATGGCCTTCTCGCAGAGCACGTGCTTACCAGCTGCCAGAGCGGCTCGCAGGTAGGTGATATGCGTGTTGTGCGGCGTGGTGATATAGACGGCGTCGATGTCCGGATCGGCGTAGAGGTCCTCGACCGTCTCGTACACCTTCTCGACGCCATACTGCTCGGCAAAAGCCTGGGCTTTGGAAAGCGTACGGTTGGCGACACCCGCGAGCTTGCGGCCGGCCAGCGCGAGGGACTGGGCCATTTGGTTGGCGATAACACCGCACCCGATCACTGCCCAGCGAAGCTCGGGAGCCGTAAAGATGTCGTTTGGGAACGGCTGATTCTGGACCGAGGCAAACGCCGCCTTTGCGGCTGCCTCGGCGTCGAGCGGAGCCTGTTTGGAATCTGCCATGATGTGCCTCCTGAGTCATCGGAAGTTCTTCATTTCTAACAACCCTATAGTCGCACAATTGCGCGCGTATCTGCTCGTGTTTGCGTATTTATTTGCTTATCGGTCATTATTTAGCCATAGTTGGCAGATGTTTG
>WGSQ01000240.1 GCA_014871605.1 Collinsella sp.
TCGGCCCGCGCAACGTCGTGATCGCCGCCGCCGTGTGCTACGGCGTGGGCTGGTTTATGTCCGGCACCGTCACCGAGCCGTGGCAGTTCTACCTGTGGTTCTCGCTTGTCGCTGCCATAGGCAACGGCCTGGGCTACAACCCCGCGCTCACCACCGGTCAAAAGTGGTTCATCGACAAAAAGGGCCTTGCCTCCGGCATCACCCTGGCCGCTTCGACCGCCGGCCCCGCCGTGCTGTCCCCGGTGCTCGCCTCGTTGCTCATCCCGAGCCTTGGCATCTTTGGCGCCCTTAAGGCGCTCGGCGTCATCTTCTTTGTGACGATCGCCGCCTCCGCCCTGTTCCTGAAGGCCCCCGAGGCCGGCTGGCTGCCCGAGGGCTTCGAGGCCCCCAAGGGCGGCGCACATGCCGGCACCTTCGGTGACCTCACCCCGGGCGAGATGGTCAAGACCCCGCGCTTCTGGGTCCTCATCGTCACCTTCGCCTTTGCCGCCACCGCGGGCACCCTGCTCGTGGGCAAGGTTGCCTCCATCGCCGCCGTCCAGCTCTTCGCCGACCCCACGAGCGCCGCGGCCGTCGCCCTCGGCGGTGTGGTGGTCTCCGTCAACACCTGCGCCAACCTGGTCGGCCGCCTGTCCTTTGGCCAGATCATCGACAAGCTCGGCGCCTATAAGTCGCTGCTCATCAGCCTTGTCGTCACCATCGTCGCCCTCGTCATCATGTCGATGAGCTTTACGCAGAGCATGTTCTTTGTGGCGCTCGCCTTGCTCGGCTTTAGCTTTGGGGCCCTGCTCGTCATCTACCCGCCGCTCACCGGTGGCGCCTTTGGCACCAGCAACATCGGCGTCAACTACGGCATCATGTTTTTGGGTTATGCCGCTTCCACCTGGATCAGCCAGCCCATCACCGCCGTGCTGTATCACGCCGAGGCCGGCAGCGCCGCCTATCAGCAGTCCTTCTACGGCGCCATTGTGATCGCCGCCATCGCCGTCGTACTCACCGTCTACATGATGGTCTCCGACAGCAAGAAGAAGTCCGCCTAGTTTTACCGATGCGACGAAGGGACAGCCCCTTTGTCGCATTCCACCGGTCACCAGTATTAAGGAGTCGAAATGTCTGAGCTCAACCCCGTCCGCATTGCCGTTATCGGCGCCGGCGCCATGGGCCGCAACCACATCCGCTTTGTCACCGAGGAGCCCGAGGCCGAGCTCGTCGCCATCGCCGACGCCTTTGAGGGCGCCCGCGCCACGGCCGAGGCCGCCGGCGTGCCGTTTTACACCGATCCCGCCCAGATGATGGACGAGGTCAAGCCCGAGGCCGTCATTATCGCCACCCCCAACGACCTGCACCTGGGCGTTGCTCGCGAGGCTGTGAAGCGCAACATCGTGCCGCTGGTCGAAAAGCCGATCTCCAACGATCTCGAGGATGCCCAGGCCTTCGCCGCCGAGGCCGAGACCGCCGGCGTGCCCGTGCTCGTGGGTCAGCACCGTCGCCACAACCCCTTCGTCAACAAGGCCAAGGAAATCATCGAGTCCGGCGAGCTGGGCAAGCTCACCGTGTCGAGCTTCCACTACATGATCTATAAGAATGACGAGTATTTCGATGTCGAGTGGCGCCGCAAGAAGGGTGCCGGCCCGATCCTGGTCAACCTGGTGCACGACGTCGACCTGCTCCGCTACCTGCTGGGCGAGCCCGTTGCCGTCCAGGGTATGCAGTCCAGCGCCGCCCGCGGTTTTGAGACCGAGGACTCCGCCGTGGTCAACGTCCGTTTTGCCGACGGCGCGCTCGCGAGCATGACCATCTCTGACGCCACCGCCAGCCCCTGGAACTGGGAGGCGACCGCTCGCGAGGATCCGCAGTACCGCCCCTTCGACGCCGACGCCTACTTTATCGGCGGCACCAAGGGCGCCCTTTCGCTGCCCCGCCTGCACCAGTTCTCCTACGACGGCGCCTCTAACTGGCACAAGCCGCTGCAGATGGAGATTCCGGCCGTCGACCCGGCACTGCCGCACAAGATGCAGCTCAAGCACTTTGTGAAGGTTGTCCGCCGCGAGGTCGAGCCCGTCGTGACCCCCGCCGATAACGTCAAGACGCTCACGCTTCTCAACGCCATCAAGGAGGCCGCCGAGACCGGCCAGCTCGTCGAGCTGTAACGCCTTAGGGCAGACCGCGGCAGAAGCCCCATGCCGAACCCTTCGGTCCGCCACCAACAAACCCCTCTTCTTTGCCCCGCGAGCAGCCTCCTGCCCGTGGGGCATTTTGCTATCTTGCCGACGATTTTTCTGGGGCAGGGGCCATTTTGCGCCTCAGCTTGGTTCGTGCGCCACGAAATGCGCCTATCTACTACGTTTAGCCGACCACCCTCAACCATGCCGAATTTCGCGAAATAAAAACCGACGCTCCTATAAGTTGTCAAGAGGCAGTTTGCGGGAGCGCTCTCTCCA
>WGSQ01000241.1 GCA_014871605.1 Collinsella sp.
AAAATCTTATATATAGAGACTTAGATTTATGTATAAGATCGTACAAAGCTGGCAACAATACTTCTCGAACAACGTGAAGCCGCCCCGTAGGGCGGCCACCCCAAGAGAGGTGATTCCATGAGAATCGATAAGCTAGCAATGACGTCGCGCGAGGCGTTGCAGACCGCCATGAGCACGGCCGCTGACGCGCAGGCCGGCGCGGTGGAGCCGATTCACCTGCTGTCCGCCCTGCTTGGTGCCGGCGAGCGCAATATCTCCGTGATTATCGAGCGCATCGGTGCCGACCCGGCTCAGCTCGCACGCTCCACGCAGGATGCCATCGACCACGCGCCCAAGGTTTCGGGCGAGGGCCAGCAGATGGGCCTGTCCAACGAGCTCGTCCGCGTCATCGAAAAGGCCGAGAAGAAGGCCACCAAGATGGGCGACAGCTTTGTGGTGACCGAGCATCTGCTGATGGCGCTTGCCGAGGACAAGGGCGAGGCCGGCCGCGTTCTGTGCGACGCCGGCGTGACCAAGGAGCGCATCGAGCAAGTCTACGAGGAGCTACGTGGCGATGATCGCGTGACGTCTGCCGAGGACAAGACGCAGTTTGAGGCGCTGGAGCAGTACGGACGCAACATCTGCGACCTCGCCCGCGCCGGCAAGCTCGACCCGGTCATCGGCCGTACCGACGAGATCCGTCGTACTATTCAGGTCCTGTCCCGCCGCACCAAGAATAACCCCGTGCTCATCGGCGAGCCGGGCGTCGGTAAGACGGCCATCGTCGAGGGCATCGCCCAGCGTATCGTGGCCGGCGACGTGCCGAGCACCCTGCGCGACCGCGACCTTATCGAGCTCGACATGAGCGCGCTGGTCGCCGGCGCCAAGTACCGCGGTGAGTTCGAGGACCGCTTGAAGGCCGTGCTCAAGGAAGTGCAAAAATCGGAAGGCAAGGTCATCCTGTTCATCGATGAGCTCCACACCATCGTGGGCGCGGGTGCCACCGAGGGTTCCATGGACGCCGGCAACATCCTCAAGCCGGCGCTCGCCCGTGGCGACTTGCACGCAATCGGTGCGACAACGCTCGACGAATACCGCAAGTACATCGAGAAGGACGCGGCGCTCGCGCGTCGTTTCCAGACCGTGATGGTGAGCGAGCCTACCGTCGAGGACACCATCTCGATCTTGCGTGGCCTCAAGGAGAAGTACGAGATCTTCCACGGCGTGCACATCACCGATGGCGCGCTCGTGGCTGCCGCCGACCTCTCCGATCGCTACATTGCCGACCGCTTCCTGCCCGACAAGGCCATCGACTTGGTCGATGAGGCCGCAAGCCGCCTGCGCATGGAGCTCGACAGCATGCCGGTCGAGATCGACGCCACCACGCGTCAGCTTACCCAGCTGCAGATCGAGGAACAGGCGCTCATGAAGGAGACCGACGACGCCTCCAAGGAGCGTCTGGAGGCCCTGCGCCAAGAGATCGCCGAGGTCCAGGAAAACCTCAACGTGCAAAAGGCTGGCTGGCTCAACCAGAAGAACGCTATCGACCACGTGCAGGAGCTCAAGGGCCAGCTCGACGAGGCCAAGAGCGAAGAGGAGCGCGCGACGCGCAACGGCGACCTGGGCCGTGCGTCCGAGCTGCGCTACTCCGTGATTCCGGGTTTGCAGCAGCAGATTCAGGATTCCGAGGCTGCGCTCGAGGCACAAAAGCAGCAGGACGGCGAGGGCCTCAACGAGCAGGTGACCTCCGACGAGATCGCCGAGGTCGTGAGCGCCTGGACCGGCGTGCCCGTGTCCAAGATGATGCAGGGCGAGCTCGACAAGCTCAAGGGCTTGGAGGGTGAGCTGCATAAGCGCGTCATCGGTCAGGACGAGGCCGTCTCCGCCGTCGCCGCAGCTGTGCGCC
The DNA here is from genome assembly GCA_014871605.1 of Collinsella sp. GTDB lineage: Bacteria > Actinomycetota > Coriobacteriia > Coriobacteriales > Coriobacteriaceae > Collinsella. The sequence goes on from WGSQ01000241.1 coordinate 1,886, forward strand.
GCAGCCGCGCGGGCCTCTCCGATCCGGACAAGCCCATCGGCAGCTTCTTCTTCCTGGGCCCCACCGGCGTGGGCAAGACCGAGCTCGCCAAGGCGCTGGCCGAGTGCCTGTTCGACGACGAGCGCGCACTTGTGCGTATCGACATGTCCGAGTACATGGAGAAGTTCAGCGTCCAGCGTCTGATCGGTGCGCCCCCGGGATACGTGGGTTACGACGAGGGTGGTCAGCTCACCGAGGCTGTGCGCCGTCGTCCGTACTCCGTGATCTTGCTCGACGAGATGGAGAAGGCTCATCCGGATGTCTTCAACGTGCTGCTGCAGGTGCTCGACGACGGTCGTCTGACCGACGGCCAGGGTCGTCAGGTGTCCTTCAAGAACACGATCATCATCATGACATCTAACGTGGGCTCCAAGGCTATCGCCGAGCTTTCCGGTAAGGACGAGGAGGAGATGCGCCATCAGGTTGACGTGGCCATGGCTCAGACCTTCCGCCCCGAGTTCCTCAACCGTATCGACGATATCGTGGTGTTCCATCCGC
>WGSQ01000242.1 GCA_014871605.1 Collinsella sp.
CAAGAAGGTCGAGGCTGTCGAGGAGGCTCCTGCTGAGGAGACCGCTGAGTAGACAATCCGTCTGCATAGGCTATATTCGAGGGGTACGTTCGCGTACCCCTCTTTTTTTGTCGAAATGCCATTGCCTGTTTGTTGGGAGCGTCCATGACCGCGCCGTCTGATTTCAATTCGATTCCCGAGCTCGATGCCACGCTCGTTTTCCGCGTGGCCTACGATGGCTCGTCCTACAGCGGCTTTGCCGAGCAGCCCGGTCAGACGACGGTTGCGGGCGAGCTGCGCCGCGCTATCGAGACGCTCCTGCGCCGTCCGATTGTCCTGACGTGCGCGGGGCGTACCGATGCCGGCGTACATGCCGTGGCTCAGTACATCAGCGTGCCCGTAACGGACGCTGAGCTCGCTTGTACGCGCCGTAGGTGGCTGCGGGCTATGGATGCCCTGCTACCCAAAGATATCGCCATAAACGAGGTCTACAAGGCCCGTAAAGGCTTTTCTGCACGCTTTGATGCGCGTTCACGTACATATACGTACCGTATTGCCGATCGCGACGCGCGTCCCGTGCTCTCACGGGGTGCCGTGTGGTGGCATCGCTATCCCTTGGACGTCGAGGCCATGTCTGCGGCCTGTCCCGCGCTTTTGGGTGAGCAGGACTTTAAGAGCTTTTGCAAGGTTGCCTCGGCCGTTGGCAAGCCCACGCATCGCTGCGTGATGCGTGCCGAGTTTGGCCATGAGGTTGCGTTTGGCGAGGACATCCTGACGTTTACCATCGAGGGCAATGCGTTTCTGCATTCGATGGTCCGCACGATCGTGGGCACGCTTGTCGAGATTGGCATGCATCGCCGTGAACCCGAGTGGATGCGCGAGGTCATCGATGCTTGCGACCGTACCGCTGCGGGCCCCACGGCTCCTGCCTGCGGCCTTACGTTTATGGGCGTGGATTACGATCCCGCCGAGCTTGTCGTGCTCGACTAGGGGAGGGCTCGACGCGTCGTGCGTCGACACCTGTCATCTGTGGGCTGCGTGTGTGCAACATCTGTTCTTGGCGTGCAATGCAACCGGTGTCTCATTGCTTTTATTGCCGGGGTGTACCATGAACCACGGTTTGATTCATTGCTGTCGAGAGGACGGATAATTTGGTTCGACGTGGCTCGCATCCGCGACTTTCGGTGATCCTTGTGGTAGAAGGTTCGCCCAGCTATGCGATGCGTGCGCTCGAGAGTATCCAGAACCAAGACCTCTACGATTTGCAGATTGTCGTTGTCTGTCGCGATACTGCGCCCGGTGTGCGCCATTCGCTTCAAGTTGCTGCCGACAGGGACATCCATATTGATTTGATTGACGTCGAGGACGCGACGCGCGGCGCGTGTCTTCGTGCCGGTTTTGCTGCCTCGCGCGGCTCTCAAATCATCGCCATGAACGCCGATGAGTGGTTTGCTCCGCAATCCCTTTCCAAGATGGTCGATATCGCGTGCGATACTGCGGCAGACATAGTGTTCCCCACGGTGTCGCTCGACCGCTATGATGCACATCGAGAGCGCCATTCGCGCGTCTTGGATGCTACTCATATTTCCATTGATAGCAAATCTTCGATGGTGGCCGGGCTGCCTCAGTTGATTTTAGGCGGCTTGGTTGCTCAAGTCTCTGGCGTGATGTATAGCCGTCCGCTGTTTGAGGCATGCCTGTCGCACGGCAAGGCGTTTCGCACAGTTGGGTTTATGGCATGCGCGCTCTCGCGGGCGCAGCGTGTCTCCGGATGCGGCGACGCTTGTTTCCACGCGGTGGCGCCTAAGCTTACAGATGCCTTTGATCCCACCATGTATGCTAGGGTAGCCGATGACACCCGAGCGCTCGACGAGCTTGCGGACTCACTCTCGGAAGCAGATAGCGGTGGTCGGCTCAAGCTGGCAAGCCAAAAGTTCTACTTTGCCGGACTGGTCGCCTGCATCGAGAATTTGTGTCTGAGCCCGCATGGGGTGTCGTCAATCGAGCGTTCCGCCCGCATGCGTGATATGCTCGAGGCGCCTCGAACCCGTCAGATGGTCGCCGCGCTCAAGGATAACCATCGGGGGCTCGGTCTGTTGTTTGGGCCGATCGCCAGCGCTAAGCCCGCGCGCTGCGTGATGTGTACGCATCTGGCAGCTTTTCTTAACCGGACGGGCGCAAAAACCGCCTAAACGGCTCATTACGAAACAAACTTGCATAGAATTGTTTCGAAATGCGTTCTTATACACAAAAGCCTTCAAATAGCGTTAAACTATTCAATCACTGATTGATTGTCTCCGCCATCTTTTGGAGAGAGGGTTTGTATGGCTAAAAAACGCAATGGGCGCCAGGATGCCATTAGAGATATTGTGCGCAATAAGGATGTCCGCACGCAGCGCGTGCTGGTCGATGAGCTCCGTGCTATGGGCTTTGATTG
>WGSQ01000243.1 GCA_014871605.1 Collinsella sp.
GATGTGTCGCCTGATGCTCCTGCCTTGGTGTGCGTGCACGGCGCTTGTGTCGACGGCACATTTTTCGACGGTATCGCTTGTGAGCTCAGCCGCAACTACCGCGTAATTGCCTACGACCGCCGCGGCTGCGGTGGCAGCAGCGATGCGGCAGACGGCAGCTATGATCTTGCCGCTCAGGCCGCCGACCTGCAAGCCGTGATCGAACACGTTGGCGCTCCGACAAATGTGCTTGCGCATAGCGCCGGTACGTTGGTGGCGCTGGAGCTTCTTCGCGCCGAACCCCATCTCGTCGCCCGTGCGATTCTGCATGAGCCGGCTGTGTCGGCCGAAGGCGTCGGCATGGGCGCAGCTCCGATTTTGCTCGATATGATTGCGGCTGGAAAGGTTTCAAGGGCGCTTCGGCTTTTCTTGGGAGCTCTCGGCGACTTGGACCCCGAGGCTCCTGGGACGACCGAAGCGGAAGCCAAGCATGCCCTGCGCAATGGTCGTTGCTTTATGGCCAATGAATACGGAACAAATATGACATATGCTCCCGACTGGGAGCGCGCCCGCGAATCAAAGGCGGTGTCGGCTGTGTTTTTGGGCGAGCTTTCGGTTGGTACACCCCGCGAGGCTGGTACGCGAGCGGCTACCGAATATCTCGATTGCCCCCTTGTGACGATCCCGGGCGCGCATAACGGTTTGCGCGATCGCCCCGTTACGGCGGCAAACGCCGTTCGCGATGTCTTGGAGCGTTAGAACGCTCGATGACCTGCGGGGAGGGGGACTGTTAGCGTTTCGTCATTGTTAACGAATGCGCCAATAACCACGCGCCCGCGGCTCCATTACCACCGTTTGCCAGGTCATAAAAATGTAACAGCATTCACGTGCTTACCTGCATCGGCAAGGTGTTACCCTTGTAGCATTTGGAACCCACCGCTACCATGCGAAACTATCGAAAGGGCCCCATATGCTCAAAAATCACGAGGTCAATCTAACCGACGAGGAGGCTGCCGCCGAGGTCGCCCGTGTCGCAAGGACCTACCCCGTGGTACGTTTGCTGTCGGCCGATCAGATTAAGAGCGAGCCTAACTGCTTGCTTGCCGGCGATCGCTGCCCTTGTCTGCGTCAGTCGAGCCTTGAGGCCTTGGCAGACTCCGATGAGGTGTCGGAGCAACTGCTCAACGATGGTGTTGAGTACCGCGCCCGTCTGCGCCCTTTAAAGGTCGAGGGCGAGCCTCGCGTCCTGCTGATGGTGCGTCCGATCGATGAGCAAGAGGCTGCAGAAGAGGACCTTGTCTACACCGACGTGCTGACGAGTGTACGCAATCGCCGATATTACGAGGAAAAGCTTCGTGGCGCCCGCATGAATGCCGGCGTTGCGATGATTGACCTTGATGATTTTAGGGCCTTCAACGATACGTGTGGCCGTCATGCCGGCGACCTTGCACTCGGTGCTGTGGCGACAGCCATACGCAGCGGAATTCGTTCGACTGACGAGCTTGTGCGCTATGGCTGCGACAAGTTTGTGGTCGTCATGCCCAATATTCCCTCCGATGACTTCGCCCGTCGCCTGCATCAGGTATCCGAAGCCGTTCATTCCACGATTATTCCGGGCCATGAGTACGTGAGCTTGACGGCATGTGTTGGTGGCGTTCGCATTCATGGCGAGACGGTCGATGAGGGCGTTGGCCGTGCTGTCCAGTTACTGAGCCGCGCTAAGGCAAAAGCCGGTACGGTCGTGACCGATGCCGATTCCATCGAGGCCTTCCAAAGCGAAAAACCTTCGGTGCTTATTGTCGATGACTCCGAGATGAACCGAGCCATTATCAACGAGATGCTCAAGGACGAGTATTGCATCCTCGAGGCCGATAACGGTCGTACGGCGCTCGACATGGTCGACCGCTATGGCGATGAGTTGTCGCTCGTGCTGCTGGACATTGTCATGTCGGGCATAAGCGGCTTTGAGGTGCTGGCCGATCTGTCGCGCCGATCGGTTAGTGACAATCTGCCCGTCATCATGATTTCGAGCGAAGATTCCGATGATATGGTTCTGCGCGCGTACGAGCTGGGCGCCTCGGACTATATCAACCGCCCGTTTGACTCCCGTGTCGTGCGCCGCCGTGTGAGCAACACCATCCGCCTATACGCCAAGCAGCGCCGCCTGACGAACCTGCTGTCCCAGCAGTACAACGAGCGCGTCAAGAACAGTCGCATGCTCATCGACATCATGGCCGGCGTCATGGAGCTTCGTAACGGCGAGAGCGGCAGGCACGTTACGAACATCGAGAAGCTGACCGAGCTGCTGCTTGGCTGTCTGGTCCGGCGTAGCGACACGATCTCCCTCGACAATGAGGAACGCTCCACGATCGCCCTGGCTTCGGCGCTGCACGATATCGGCAAGATGTCGATTGACGATGCGATTCTCAA
>WGSQ01000244.1 GCA_014871605.1 Collinsella sp.
CCGGGCTTATCGAGACCCTGGGCCGCGACTATCACGTCAACGTTGCCGGCCCCAGCACCATGGCGGCCATCCTCAACAGCCTGCAGATGAGCTACCAGACGTTTAAGTTGCAAAAACGCACCGATGACGTGCTGCGCGTGCTTTCCGCCGTCAAGGCCGAGCTGCCACGCTATCAAAAGGCGCTGCGCCGCGCCCAGCAGCAGATCGAGACCGCGGGTAAAACGGTCGAGGGCATTATCACCACGCGCACCAACGTTATGGAGCGCAAGCTCAAGGATATCGATGCGCTGGAAGACGCGCGGGAGGCCGACGAGATTTTGGGCTTGGAGTCCGCAGGCTTACTCGCGGGCCAGGAAGACGAGGACTAGCTGCAACGGACGGCGGCGCGCCGGCGTAAACGCGGGGCGCGGGTGCTTTTCGCAACGTGCTTGCCTGAAGCGCGCTTCAATGTGCAACAATTGCGTTTCGCCCTATCAGATGCGAAAGGAAGCCCATGTCTCAGAGAAGCACCAGCCCGCTCAAGCGCTCCACCGTGCGCCGCACACTGCAGCGTTTTTGGGATGTCACGCGCACGCAGCCGCTGATCGTCTTTCTCTCGGTGTTTTCGTCGTCGGGCTATATCTTTTTGCTCACGTTTGCCAACACCTATGTGATGGCCCTCATCGTCGACCGCGTCCAGGCCGGCCCCGTGGCGGGCGATCAAGTATTCGAGGTCTTTGGCCCCTACATTCTGGCGCTCGTGCTTGTGAACCTGGTGGGTCAGATCCTCTCCAAGCTACAGGACTACACCGTCTACAAGCTCGAGATTGCGGGCAACTATCACCTGGCGCGCTTGTGCTTTGACACGCTCTCCAACCAATCCATGACGTTCCATACCAGCCGCTTTGGCGGATCGCTGGTGAGCCAGACGAGCCGTTTTATGAGTGGCTACACGGGCTTGGTCGACGTGACGGTGTATTCGCTCATTCCTACCATCACCTCGGTCATCTGCACCGTGGCCGCACTCGCCCCGGTGGTGCCCACATTTACCGTGATCCTGGTGGGCATCATGGTCGTCTACATTGCGTTTGTCTGGCTTATGTACAAGCGCATCATGCCGCTTTCGGCCGCGACGTCCGCCGCGCAGAACAAGCTGTCGGGCGTGCTGTCCGACGCGGTCACGAACATCCTGGCCGTCAAGACTTGCGGGCGCGAGGACTTTGAGCGCGACCTATTCGATACCGCCGACCGCGCCGCGCGCGATGCCGAAACGGTTTCGATGCACGCCATGATGCAGCGCAACTTTACGACCTCGGGCCTTATCGTCATCACCATGGCCGTGGTGAGCGTGTTCGTGGCGGGCGGCAACGCGTGGTTTGGCATCTCGGCCGGCGCGCTCGTCATGATCTTTACCTATACGTACAACCTCACCATGCGTCTGAACTACGTAAGCTCCATGATGCAGCGCATCAACCGCGCGTTGGGCGATGCGGCCGAGATGACGCGCGTGCTGGACGAGCCGCGTCTGGTGGCAGACGACGCGAATGCCCCCGAGCTCAAAGTGACCGAGGGTGCGATTGATTTTGAGCACCTGAGCTTTGCATACCGTGACGCCGCGGCGGGCGAGAGCGTGTTCGACGACCTGACGCTCCATGTGGCGGCGGGCCAGCGTGTGGGCCTGGTGGGCAAATCGGGCTCGGGCAAGACGACGCTCACCAAGCTGTTGCTGCGCCTGGACGACGTGCAGGGCGGCCGTGTGCTCGTGGACGGCCAGGACGTCTCGCGCTGCACGCAGCAGAGCCTGCGCCGCCAGGTTGCCTACGTGCCACAGGAGGCACTGCTGTTCCACCGCTCCATTCGCGAGAATATCGCCTACGGCCGCCCCGACGCCACCGACGAACAGATTCGCGAGGCAGCGCGCCTGGCCAATGCCATGGAGTTTATCGACCGCCTGCCCCGTGGCTTTGACACCATGGTGGGCGAGCGCGGCGTCAAGCTCTCGGGCGGTCAGCGCCAGCGCGTGGCCATCGCCCGCGCCATCCTGACCGACGCGCCGATTCTGGTACTCGACGAGGCGACCTCTGCCCTCGACAGTGAGTCCGAGGCGCTGGTGCAGGAGGCGCTCGAGAACCTGATGCGCGGCCGCACCTCCATTGTAGTGGCGCACCGCCTGTCCACCGTGGCGGCGCTCGACCGCATCGTGGTGCTGGCGGACGGCGAGATTGTCGAGGACGGTACGCATGCGCAGCTTGTCAAGGCGGGCGGCGAGTACGCAAACCTGTGGGGCCGCCAGACCGGCGCATTCTTGGAGGCGTAAGCGCCCTGGACGTGGGACAATCTTGCCTGTAGTTTGTTGTGCCGCCGAGCCGAGGAGTCGTTATGCCACGCGAGACCAATGCCGCCAAACGCGAGCGCGCCGTTGAGGTGTG
>WGSQ01000245.1 GCA_014871605.1 Collinsella sp.
CGCGTGTGCGCCCACGAGTACGCCACCGTCAACGTGACCTGCACGCAGACGCTCGACGATAGCTGGATCGCGCTCGACGACACCGGCCTGTTCCTGGACGAGGGCGCGCGCGTCAACGTGCAGCACACCGTCCTGGGTGCCGGCGCCAGCGCCACCGGCCTTGCCGGCGACCTGCTGGGCGATACCGCCAAGGTCACCATCGATACTGACTACCTGGGCGCCCGCGAGCAGGTGCGCGACTTTAACTACGAGCTGCGCCACCGCGGTCGCAAGACCGAGTGCAAGATCGACGCCAACGGCGTACTGACCGGCACGTCCAAGAAGGTCTACCGCGGCACCATCGACCTCGTGCACGGCTGCAAGGGTACAACCGGCACCGAGCGCGAGACGGTGCTTTTGGCCAACAAGGGCGTCGACAACAAGACCGTTCCCGTCATTCTCTGCGACGAGGACGACGTCGCCGGCAACCACGGCGCCACCATCGGCCACGTCCGCGACGAGCAGCTGTTCTACCTCGCCTGCCGCGGCCTTGACCAAAACGCCGCCGAGGACCTGTTCATCCGCGCCAAGCTGGAGGACGCCGCGCTTTCCGCCACCGACGAGCGCACCCGCGCCGCCGTCGTCCGCCTGGGCAACAACCTGATCGACAACTTTGAAGAGGAGCTCGCATGATCGACACCGAGCACGTTAAATGCGATACCTGCACTGCCCCCGAGCCCATGGAGCTCGACGCCAGCGACGAGGCTTCGCGCGGCTGGCCCACCGTAGACATCGAGACCAACCCCTACAAGGCGCAGTTCCCGCTCTTCCAGCAGCACCCCGAGATCGCCTTCCTCGATAGCGCCGCCACCGCGCAGCGCCCTGCCTGTGTGCTCGACGCCGAGCGCGACTTCTATCAGCGCATGAACGCCAACCCCCTGCGTGGCCTGTACTCGCTGTCCGTCGAGGCCACCGACGCCATCGCGAAAGTCCGCCAGCAGATCGCCGACCTCATCGGCGCCTCACAGGCCAACGAGGTCGTCTTCACCCGCAACACGAGCGAGTCGCTCAACCTGGTCGCCAAGAGCTTTGCGCCCACGGTGCTCGAACCCGGCGACGAGGTCGTCATCACCATCATGGAGCACCACTCCAACCTGATTCCGTGGCAGCAGGTCTGCCGCGAGACCGGCGCCAAGCTCGTCTACCTTTACCCCACCAAGACCGGCCAGCTCACGACTGAGGAGGTTCTGTCCAAGGTGGGCCCCAAGACCAAGATCCTGGCCGTGGGTCAGGTCTCCAACGTGTTGGGTGTCGAGAACCCGGTCAAGAACCTCGGAAAGCTTGTGCACAAGTACGGCGGCTATCTGGTCGTCGACGGCGCACAGTCGCTGCCGCACATGCCGGTCGATGTGGCCGACCTGGGCGCCGACTTCTTTGCCTTTAGCGCGCACAAGGCCATGGGCCCCATGGGCATTGGCGTGCTGTGGGGCAAGATGGACCTGCTCAACGCCATGCCGCCCATGCTCACCGGCGGCGAGATGATCGACTCTGTTACCGAGCAGGACGCCGTCTGGGCGCCCGTTCCCGAGAAATTCGAGGCCGGCACACAGGACGCCGCCGGCATCTTCGCCACGGGTGCGGCACTCGACTACCTGGTCAACACGGTGGGTTACGAGAACATCCAGGCACGCGAGCAGGCACTCGTCCACTACCTGATGGGCGAGCTCATGCAGCTCGACTTTGTCCAGATCATCGGCTCCATCTATTGGGACAACCACCACGGCGTTGTGAGCTTTAACGTCCGCGGCATCCACCCGCACGACGTCGCGAGCATCATGGACATGGACGGCGTCTGCATCCGCGCCGGTCACCACTGTGCACAGCCGCTGCTCACCTGGCTGGGCGTCGAGAACCTTGCCTGCTGCCGCGCCAGCGTGGCCTTCTACAACGACAAGGCCGACATTGACAAGTTCATCGCCGGCCTGCATCACGTTTGGAGCACGTTCAATGGGTAATCTGTACACCTCCACCACATTTATGGAGCACAACTCGCACCCCGACTACAAGTACGAGATGGATGCTCCCACGCACGAGCACGACGGCATCAACCCCAGCTGCGGAGACGAGCTCACTCTGCAGCTGCGTGTCGAGAACAACGTGATCGAGGAGGCCTCCTTTACCGGCCACGGCTGCGCCATCAGCCAGGCCAGTGCCGACATCATGGCCGATCTCATCACCGGCGAGACCGTCGAGGAAGCTCGCCGCCTGGCAGAGCTCTTCCTCGCCATGATCCGCGGCGAGAAGCTCTCCGAGGAGGACCTGGAAGACCTGGACGAAGCCGCCCAGCTCCAGGACATCTCGCACATGCCCGCCCGCGTCAAATGCGCCGAGCTCGCCTGGCGCACCCTCGACGGCATGCTCGAGGGGC
>WGSQ01000246.1 GCA_014871605.1 Collinsella sp.
TCATACGGGTGATAGCCGGCCGCACCCAGACGCTCACGCGCCACATCCATGCACGAAGCTTGAAAATCCTCGTCGGGCTCGACCGACTCGTCGCGGCACGCCATGCGATAAAGGGGAGTCCCCTCCTCAAGCGTGAGCGGGTAGACCGACACATGATGCGGAGCCGCCGCCAGCACGCCATCGAGCGTGCGCCTCCAACTCGCTGCGGTCTGCCCAGGAAGTCCGCACATAAGGTCGCACGACACGTCAAGCCCAGCGTTCTTGACTGTCGCGATGGCGGCAAGCGCCCGATCGGCATCGTGAATACGGCCGATAGCGGTAAGTTCGATGTTATCGAGCGTTTGCACGCCCAGAGAGACGCGTGTGACACCAACCTTGGCAAGCGCAGCGGCAAGCTCGGCGGTCAGCGACTCGGGATTGGCCTCGCAGGTAAACTCAGCGGGGGCGCACCACGCACGAATACGCCGCGCCAGCTCCACCAGGCGCTTCCCCGCCAGCGACGGCGTACCACCGCCAACATAGACGGTGCGGATCTGTTCAAGGGCCCCAGCCTTGCCAAAAGCATCGAGGCGCGCGAACAACTGCTCAAAATAGACATCGAGCGCAGCGCTCAGGTCGCACGGAGCAAAACTGCGCGAGTCAAAGTCGCAGTACCGGCACTTTTGGGCGCAAAACGGCACGTGCACGTACAGCGCGGTAACGGCCACCCTTAAGCCTCCAGCGGATGTGGAGGCACCGATTCGCCGGCGGCAAGGGCAGCCTCGCAGGCCACCACATCGCGCTCAATCTCATCAACCAGCGCCATAAACTCCTCGTAAGTGGAACAGCGCACCACATGGGCACGCCAAGCGGCGGCATGAGGCATGCCTTTTAAGTACCAGCTTGCGTACGTGCGGGCACGCGACATGAGCGGCAGGAGCTCATGCGTCAGCGTTAGGTGCTCACGCAGGGCGTCCAGGCGCTCGACGGAGCTACGTGCCGGCACCGGTATGCCATCGAGCGCAAGGGCGCGAGCATCACCAAAAACCCAGGGGTTTCCGTAGATGCCGCGTGCGATAAACACCGCGCTGGCACCCGAGCTGCGCAGATGCTCTGCGGCATCCTCGGCGCAGAACACATCGCCCGAACCGATAACGGGAATCTCGACGGCGTCGGCCACCTCATCGACGACAGACCAATCGGCCTGGCCCGTATAGAGCTGCGTGGCACAACGACCGTGCACGGCAACTGCAGAGGCGCCCGCCCCTTCAAGCATCTGGGCAAACGTTGCGGCGTTGCGGTCCTCGGCATAAAAACCCTTGCGGATCTTCACGGTCACGGGAACATGCGCCGCGCCCACCGCTGCCTCGACAATCTTCTCGGCCAGGTCGGGCGTGCGCATAAGCGCCGAGCCTTCGCCCTTGGTAACGACCTTGCGAGCCGGACAGGCCATGTTGATATCGATCAATGACAGGCGATCGCCCACACGCTCCTCGACGGCGGCGACGGCATTCGCAAACTGCTCGGGCTTGGAGCCAAAGAGCTGCACGCAAATCTGCTGCTCCTCGTCGGCCGGTAGCACCAGGCGCCAGGTCTTGTTGCTGGCATAGGCAAGGCCCGCCACGCTCACCATCTCGCTGTAGGCAAGGTTGGCACCGCGGCGGCGGCACATGATGCGGTAGGCAGGGTCGGTCACGCCCGCCATGGGAGCCATAAGGAACGGCTGCTCGGCATAGGCGCCCAGCAGCCGCTTGCTGTATTCGGAAAGCGCCATAGACCTACTCGTCCACCTTGAGGATCGCCATAAAGGCCTCCTGCGGGACCTCGACCGATCCGATGGCCTTCATGCGCTTCTTGCCCTCTTTCTGCTTCTCGAGCAGCTTGCGCTTACGCGAGATATCGCCGCCGTAGCACTTAGCAAGCACGTCCTTGCGACGCGCCTTGACGGTGGAGCGGGCAATGATCTTGTTGCCGATAGCACCCTGGATGGGCACCTCGAACAGCTGACGCGGGATAATCTCCTTAAGCTTGTCGCACAGGCCACGGGCCAGGCCATATGCCTTGTCCTTATGGACGATAAACGAAAGCGCGTCCACCTCGTCGCCCGAAAGCAAAATATCGAGCTTCACAAGCTCAGATGGACGGTACTCGTTGAACTCGTAGTCGAGCGAGGCATAGCCCTTGGTACGGCTCTTGAGCTGATCGAAGAAGTCCAAGATGAGCTCGGCAAGCGGCATATCAAAGCGCATCTCGACCGACTTGCTCGTGAGATGGATCATGTCGGTAGTAATGCCGCGGTGCTCGATAGCGAGCTGCATGACGGCACCCGTATACTCGGGCGGGCAGATGATCTTTGCCTTGAGGTAGGGCTCCTCGATACGCTCGATGCGCGTAGCCTCGGGCAGATCCTGCGGGCTAC
>WGSQ01000247.1 GCA_014871605.1 Collinsella sp.
GGACTTGCAGCGACGGACCTCAGGACGCTCTTACACCACGTCTGCGCGCGCGACCCGTTTGACGGCTTTCAACCTCTTCGAATCGCTCAAAGTAGGCAATTTGCTCTCGATTTTGCTGCTACTAAAATGGTGACAGTACTCATATTTGCCACTTTTTGACCACGAGGTGTTCAGAGGGGCTCTCGACAAGCATCTAACGCTACAATATCTACCACGTGGCTGGGTTTTGCCGGCCGAATGTGCGATGTCGTGGGAGGGGATATGGTCGAGTTTACAAAGACGATTAAAGATCCGTTGGGATTACATGCCCGCCCGGTTGCGCTGCTCTATGACATCATTGCCAAGCATCGTAGCGACGTGTCAGTCAGCATCGGCGATCGCCACACGGATGGCCGCGATGTCATGGGGCTCATGGCCCTCTATGGTGAGTGCGGAGAGAACGTCGTCTTTCGTGTTTCGGGCGTGGATGAGGCCTCCTGTGTCACATCGATCAGAAATCTCTCGCTCTAAGCATGATAGGGCGCGGTAAAGGATGGTCCTTTGCCGCGCCTTTTTGTTTCGTATAGGAAACTTTTTCGAAATCTGAATAGGGACCCTTTCCAAAAAGTTAACCACGTGCTAGTTTACTAAAGCGAACATAGACGTGGTTAACTTTTATCGCGTCGATGTTGAGGACGAACTGACGTTAGGAGCCACTCATGTCTTGCGGACCGCAGATGCCGGCCATGCCGCTTTCGATGGTAAAAGCGGGCGAAACCGTGCGCGTGTCTCGTGTAAAGGGCAATGAGGACATGAAGCACCACCTCAAGGACCTCGGCTTTGTCGAGGGCAGCGAAATCCACGTGGTGAGCTCGAGTGGCGCCAATATCATCGTCACGGTGCTGGGCGCACGCTTTGGCATCGATTCCAAGGTTGCCATGCACATCATGACCGTCGGTTAGTCCGCAGCATTTCATAAAAACCGAAAGGGGGACAAGAGGATGAAGACGTTGGGTGACGTTAAGGTGGGCGAGAGCTCTACCATCGTCAAGCTTCACGGTGAGGGTGCGCTTCGCCGTCACCTTATGGACCTGGGGCTCATCAAGGGCACTTCGTTCAAGGTCGTGAAGGTTGCACCGCTCGGTGATCCGGTCGAGATCAACGTGCGTGGCTACGAGCTTTCCATCCGCAAGGAGGAGGCCGCCGTCGTCGAGGTCCAGTAAGGACTCGCCGCGCATATTTCTGCAGATAAAGTTAGGTTTTTCTAACTTAATGCAGCATCTTTGAAGCACATTATCCAGCCTGCGCGGAGAAAGCAGCGCAGGCACACAAGGAAGAAGGATTGAATGGCGGACTCTCAGATCCATGTCGCGCTGGCGGGTAACCCCAACTGCGGCAAGACCACGCTTTTCAACCTGATCACCGGCGCCAACGGCTACGTTGGCAACTGGCCCGGCGTCACGGTTGAGAAAAAGGAAGCCAAGCTCCTAAGCGACAAGAACGTTACCATTACGGACCTCCCTGGCATCTACTCGCTTTCCCCCTACAGCCCCGAGGAGCAATGCTCGCGCGATTACCTCATGAGCGGCGAGCCCGATGTCGTCGTCCAAGTCGTCGATGCCACCAACCTCGAGCGTAACCTGTACCTGGCGCTTCAGGTTATCGAGACCGGCCTGCCCGTGGTCGTTGCCCTCAACATGGCCGACCTGGTCGAGAAGAACGGCGATAAGATCGACACGGACAAGCTCTCCAAGAAGCTCGGTTGTCCGGTCATGATGATCTCGGCCCTTAAGAACAAGGGCATCAAGGAGCTGTTCGAGCAGGTCAAGAAGTCCGCTGCTTCCAAGGGCCAGGTGCCGGAGCACAAGTTCGATTCCTCCATCGAGGACGTTCTGGACCACATCGAGAACAATCTGCCGGCGAGCGTTCCCGCCAACAAGCGCCGCTACTACGCTGTCAAGCTGTTCGAGCGCGATGCGGACGCCTGCAAGCTCATCAACCTCACCAAGGAGAAGGCCGCTCGCGTCGAAGGTCTGGTCGCTCAGTGCGAGCAGGACTGCGACGATGACGCCGAGTCCATCATCACCGGCGAGCGTTACGGCGTGATTGCCCACATCATTGACGAGTGCCTCACCAAGGCTCCGGCCAAGATGAGCACCTCCGAGAAGATCGACCGCGTGGTTACCAACCGTATCCTGGGCCTGCCGATCTTTGTGGTCATCATGTTCTGCGTGTACTACATCGCCGTTTCCACCCTGGGCGGCACGGTGACCGACTTCACCAACGACCAGCTCTTCGGTACCGACGGTTGGTACGTGCTCGGTCAGGGCCGCGACGCCTACGACGCGGCCGTCGAGGCTGCGGG
>WGSQ01000248.1 GCA_014871605.1 Collinsella sp.
CGTCGGTAAAGACCTCAAAGTCGAGGTTCTCGCACACCGGGGCCACGTGCGCCGCAATGAGCTCGCGTGCGTTGGCCTTAATCGCACCCGTCACCAGGGTCTTGAGATCCCAGCGGCGAATCAGATAGTCGCGCTCCACGACTTCCGAGCGCGCATAGTACAACGCTTGGTCGATATAACGTTCCACGCGAGCCAGCTCGCGACCCAGGTCATCCACACGCGACAGGTCGTCTTCGCTACCGTCCAGGTTTTCCAAAATCAGATGAGCCGCCGCCAGGGGCAGTTTGGCCTCGTGGACCCAGCTCTCGATATAGTCGCGATAGTCGTCGGTCTGGCGCCGGCCTTCGGCAACCTCGTCGCAAGCGGCTTTGCCCACCCGGCGCAAGACCTCGTACTCGAGCTCACCCTCGGCATAGGTCGGACATTGCACCATCTCCTGCACCCATGCGGGACTCTCGAGCTCCTCTGCCGCACGCTCCAGCTGGCGCAGAAAACGACGACGGCGCGCGTATTCGATCACGATGCCGAGCATACCAAAGATAAAGGACACGCCGACCGCCACGACCACGATAGAGACGGGTGCACCGGCAACCGTCAGCACAAAGCAGCTCAGCAGCACACCGCACGTCCACACGGCGACGGGAAGCAGCGCATCTTTAAAGAACTTGCCAAACGACATAGCCGGCCCCTAGACCGAATAGCCTTGGCCGCGATGCGTAGTCAAATACCCCTTGATGCCGATTTTTTCGAGCGTGGTGCGCAGGCGGTTGATGTTGACGGTGAGCGTGTTGTCGTCCACGAAGGCGTCGGAGTCCCACAGGTCCTGCATGATGGCCGAGCGCGAAACGATCTTGCCCGCGCGGCTCAGAAGCAGCGAGAGGATACGCAGCTCGTTTTTGGTGAGCTCGGTGCTGGTGCCCGTTTGCGTGTTGGTGACCATTGAGCGGGCGAGGTCGAGCTCCAGCCCCTTGTGGACAAGTGTGCTGCGCTCGCCTGACGCCGCGGTGCGACGCAGCAGTGCGTTGATGCGCGCCACAAGCACACGGGCGCTGTAAGGCTTGGGAACAAAGTCGTCCGCGCCGAGCGTCATGGCCATAACCTCGTCGATCTCGGTCGTGCGCGACGTGAGAACGATGATGGGAACCTCGGATTCGCGGCGAACTTCATGGCAGATGTGCTGGCCGTCTTTGACAGGGAGCGTGAGGTCGAGCAGCACCAGGTCGGGCGCGGCGGCGAGAATATCGCGCGAGACATGCTCAAACGATTCGCAGGCCTCGATTTCAAACCCGGCGCGGGCAAGGATGTCGACAAGCTCACGACGAATGGGCTCGTCGTCCTCAACGACATAAATCAGCGCCATGTGTCCTCCCATTTCGCGTAACTTGCACTTTCCACACCATTATGCCCACGGCGTCGCAGGTACACGCCTCGCGCGGTGCCAGGTGACAGAACTGTTCGCGAGCGGGGGCGTTTTGTCCGCCTCGCACTCGCAGCGGTGGCGGGGACCAAAATGATTCTTTAATCCCCGTCCCAGAAAAATCATTTAGCGGCGGGCACGGAGCTTTTCGTAGCCGTCGGCAAAGAAGGCGACCGTGGCGGCGTCGGCCTCGGCGGCGTCGGCCTCGGCGGCGTCCGTCTCGGAAGCGGGGACCACGCCGTGCTCGTCACTCACCAGAAACAGCGCGCCCTTAAGCTGCGCGGGAATGTCTACGCGCGTGACCGGGATGCCCTTGGTCTGGGCCAGCTGCTCAATGAGCGTCGCCGTGCCGCACAGGCACTCGTCCGCCGGCGCCACAAAGGCAAGCTCGCCGTTGTTGACGGCGGCGAGCACCTCGGGCGCCACGCCGGTCTCGTCGGCCTCGGAGCGGGCCTCGGCGGAGCGGGCGCGCAGCGCCTTGGCCGACGTATCGACTAGTGGCTCGTACTCGCCCACCGTCATGGCGGCGTTGCCGTTGATATCGATCACCAGCATGAGCACGCCGTCACGTGCGGTGTAATCGCCCTCGGCAAGCGACCACTCAACGTGCTGTTTGACCCAGCTGAGCATGTTATGGGTAAGCGGCTCGCCCTGCACCAGGCGCTCGGACAGTGCGCGAATGTGGCGGTTGAGCATGGGCACCTTTTTGTTGGACATGCGCCAACGGCAGACAAGCGCGGGCTTGTCGAGCGTAAACTTCTCGACCGCCTCCTGATTGGCGCAAAAGTCCTCGTACGCACGCTGATCCTCGGCATTGCCAAACAGCTCGGCATCATCAATCTGGGGCATGGTTGTACCTTTCGTGTTAGTCATTCCGTCCTCTTATACCAAAAAGACGGCCCTCCAAACGGAGCAGCCGTCTTTTGC
>WGSQ01000249.1 GCA_014871605.1 Collinsella sp.
ATTTGGTAACGCGTTTTATCAAATATGGCATTTATCTGCGGTAATGTTCTATTTCACCGCTGAGGGTGACATTTTATACCGCCTGCCGAACCGTATGGAGACCTCACAACTTTTTAGGTCAGTGTTGTGCGTGTAGCAATTTCGCCCGGCCTCGCCTCCGGGCTGCCATGTGAGAGGGGATCTTATGGCTCGACTGCACGTAATGGAACGCAGCCACGCTCAGGCCGTCATGGACGACCTGCACGATGCGCTCGGACGTCGTCTGGCGGTGAGTTCGCTCGCCCCGTGTCCCGTTGAGTTTACGGTAGCGCTCGTCAACCTGTGCTCCACCCAGAGCTGCGGCAAGTGCACGCCCTGCCGCGTGGGCCTGAGCGCGCTGAGCGATCTGCTCGCTGATGTGCTCGAGGGCCGCGCCGACGAGTCCACGCTCAACCTGATTGAGCGCACGGCCCGCACCATCTACCTTTCGAGCGATTGCGCCATCGGCTACGAGGCCGGCGCCATGGCGCTCACGGCCATTCGCGGCTTCCGCGACGATTTTGAGCACCACATCCGCGAGCACTCCTGCGGCTTTGATCGCGAGGCCCGCGTTCCGTGCGTCTCGGGCTGCCCGGCGCACGTCGACATTCCCGGGTACATTTCGCTCGTCGAGGCCGGCCGCTATGCCGATGCCGTCAAGGTCATCCGCAAGAATAACCCGCTGCCGCTCGTCTGCGGCCTGGTGTGCGAGCATCCCTGCGAGATGCACTGTCGCCGTGGCATGGTCGACGACCCCATGAACATCCTCGCCCTCAAGCGTTTTGCCGTTGAGCACAGCGACCTCAACGACCACAAACCGCATGTAGTGGACAACACCGGTAAGCGCGTCGCCGTGATCGGCGGCGGCCCGGCCGGCCTTTCCTGCGCTTACTACCTGGCCGTGATGGGTCATAAGGTGACCATCTTTGAGCAGCGTCACCACCTGGGCGGCATGCTGCGCTACGGCATCCCCAGCTATCGTCTGCCGCGCGAGCGTCTGCAGGCCGAGATCGACTGGATCTTGAGTGCCGGCATCGACGTTGAGCTCGACCACTCCGTGAACGGCGAGGAGCTTGCCCGCCTGCGCGACGAGTTCGATGCCGTCTATCTGGCCATTGGTGCCCACAGCGATAAGAAGCTCAGCCTTCCGGGCGAAGAGGCTCCCGGCGTGGAGTCGGCCGTCAAGATGCTGCGTGCCATCGGCGACGACGAGCTGCCCGACCTGAGCGGCCAGCGCGTGTGCGTCATCGGCGGCGGCAACGTGGCCATGGACGTGGCTCGCTCTGCCGTGCGCTGCGGTGCCGAAAAGGTGAGCATTGTCTACCGCCGCCGCATCTGCGATATGACGGCCCAGGACGCCGAGATTGCCGGTGCCCAGGCCGAGGGTTGCGAGGTTCTGGAGCTCACAGCCCCGCTCGGTATTGAGACGGGCGAGGACGGACGCGTGAACGGCCTGCGCGTACAGCCGCAGATTATCGGCGAGCCCCGCCGCGGGCGCCCGGCCCCGCGTGCCGCCGCCACGCCCGAGCAGGTCATTCCCTGCGAGCGCGTGTTCGTCGCCATTGGCCAGGACATCGACTCCAAGCCATTTGAGGACATGGGCATCGCCTGCAAGTGGGGTCGCGTCGTCACCGATTCGGACGGCGCCGTGCCCAGTTTCGATGGCCTCTTTAGCGGCGGCGACTGCCAGACCGGCCCCGCCACCGTCATCCGTGCCATCAACGCCGGCCGCGTAGCTTCGGCAAATATCGACCGCTACCTGGGCTTCGACCACAAGATTAAGCTCGACGTGGAGCTGCCGACCGTTCAGTTTAAGGGCAAGCATGAGTGCGGCCGCTGCGAGCTGGGCGAGCGCGAGGCTGGCGAGCGCATCCACGATTGGAATCTGGTCGAACAGGGCCTTACCGAGGAGGAGGCACGCCAAGAGGCGAGTCGCTGCCTGCGCTGCGACCACTTTGGCTTTGGCGCGTTCCGCGGAGGGAGGAACCTGGAATGGTAGAGCCCAACAAAACCACCGTCAGCGACAACACCGAAAACGGAGCGCACAACATGGTCAGGCTCATTATCGATAACTGCGAAGTCGTGGTGTCCGAGCACACCACGATCCTGGATGCGGCCAAGTCCGTCGGCATTCAGATTCCCACCCTGTGCTATCTGCGCGATCTAAACGAGATCGGCGGCTGCCGCGTGTGCGTGGTCGAGGTCGAGGGCTGCGACCAGCTGGTTGCCGCCTGCAACAACTACGTGCTCGACGGCATGGTGGTGCACACCAACAGCCCCAAGGCCCGCGAGGCCCGTCGCACCAACGTGCAGCTGCTGCT
>WGSQ01000025.1 GCA_014871605.1 Collinsella sp.
ACGCCCAGGACGTGCTCGACGGCCTCATGGCCACCAAGATTGCCGCCCACGCCGATATCGGTCACCAGCGGCCCGAGCACATAGAACGGGGCGTTGTGGCACAGGCGCTTCTGCAGTTTCATGTTGGCGGCGATCTCGTCGAGCGCCATGTGGCCCGGACCCTCGACCATAACCTGGACGCCGGCGGCCCATGCGCGCTTGCACAGCTTGCCCAGCTCGATCATCTCGGCGGTCTCGGTGGCGTCGTTGGAGTCGTAGAGGCAGCCCGGGCGACAGGAGTCGCCGAGCGAAATCGTCACGTCGTACTCGTGGCAGATTTCGAGCAGCTCGTCGTAGAACTCATAGAACGGGTTCTCGTTACCGGTGACCTCCATCCAGCCAAACAGCAGCGAGCCGCCGCGGCTCACGATGTTCATGAGGCGGCCGGTCTCCTTAAAGGTCTTTGTGACCGACTTGTTGATGCCGCAGTGGATGGTCATAAAGTCCACGCCGTCCTCGGCGTGCGCGCGCACGACCTCGAACAGGTCGTCCTTGGTAAGCTTGACCAGCGGCTTTTCCATGTAGCCGATGGCGTCGTACATGGGGACGGTACCTACCATGAGCGGCGTCTCGTCGATGAGCTGCTGGCGGAACTGGCGCGTCTTGCCCGAGTTGGAGAGGTCCATGATGGCGTCGGCGCCAAAGTCCTCGGCGATCTTGACCTTCTTCCATTCCTCGGCGGCATCGGCCTTGTCGCCCGAGATGCCCAAGTTCACGTTGACCTTGGTGGACAGGCCCTCACCGACGCCAAAGGCGCGCATGCCTTTTTTGATGTGCACGATGTTGGCAGGAATGGCGATGCGGCCGTCGGCCACGCGCTCGCGGATGTACTCGGGGTCGCGATGCTCGCGCTCGGCGACCTCCTTCATCTGCGGTGTGATCTGCCCGGCGCGGGCGAAGTCGATTTGCGTGACGAGCTTGGGCTCGGTCTGTGTGCTCATTGGCACGGCTCCCTTCGTTGGCATTACCCATATCAGGTTTGCGGGTCAGGGCGGGCGCGCCCAATCTCAGCCTGCCGTCTTGTCCTGCAAGCCCCCCGTTTATGTAATGGGCTCAAGTATAGCTCGAATGGGTACGATTGGCCTAACGAGCGTGCCTGTGAGGAGGCGAACATGGAAGACAAGCATCTATATCGAGAGACGCAATGGGATGTATCGGCCGAGGAAAGCCGTGCGCACCATGGCCTTGTCGCGATCGGTTTTGCGGTGCTTGCCGTGCTGGTGATTGCCTTTTGTATCTGGACGTTTGGTGGTCGCGGCGGCGCTGCATGGGAGTTCGAGGCTGATGATAGCCTACCGATTATGACGGTGAGGAGTACTGGCGGTAATGCCAATACGCTCGCCGTTCCGGGCGATTATTGGTACCCGTGCGATGAGTTTGTGCAGTTGCAGCTGAGTGGTGGGTCTATTCCTGGTGAGGAAATCGAACGCGTGACGTATGATGCGACGTTCAAAACGTTGACGGTGAAGCTCAAAGATCAAGGGGATGTGCCCACGACGATGGATATCGCGCTGACGGAATGGCGCCTGGAGCCCCCGTCGGGTGTTGCGGTGTCCGAGGTCGAGCACGTCAAGATTGTCTATCAGGACGGTTCGACAAACGGGATTGCAAAGGCCGACGGTCTAGCAGAATAGGTGTCGAGCCTAGCAGCCAATTCATAAAAGTTGCGGTGGAATAGTTCCTGATTGTGCGAAAAAGGCTCAAATAGGAATTATTCCACCGCAAGTTATATAGAGAAGGCTGAGCGGGTCAGTGTTGGGTGCCGGCTCTAGAGCATCTGTTCGTTGATGAACATGAGGGTGCCTAGGTCTGAAAGCTCGGGGATGTGCCGATAGCCGATATTGAATGCGGTAAGTTCGCTTGCATCCTCGAGCTTGTTTTCTGCCATCCACCGCACCATGGAGCCGCGCGCCTTTTTGCTGGCGGTCGACTGTTGGATGGGCTTCCCGTTGCGGATGCCCTCGCCAAAGAGGCATGTGACGGCTGTGGCGTCGCCCGCGAGGTGGGGCAGAACGGCTTTGGCATACTCTACGCTGGCGAGGTTGACGATCGTGGTGTTTGAGCCTGCCGGGGCGATAGCCCGCGCGAGCTTATCGCTCCAAAATGCGTAGAGGTCTCGGGCACCGTCGACGACAAGCTTCGCGCCCATCTCCAGCCGATACGGTTCGACGGCATGAAAGGGACGAACGCACCCGTAGAGGCCGGAGAGGATCCACAGATGGTCTTGCAGCCATGCGAGCTGTGCGGAATCCATCACCTCGGGTGCCATGCTCTGGTATTGAATGCCGTGATAGGACATGACGGCAGGGGAGAGGTGACGGGCGAGTGCGGGATTGTCGAGATCGCTGCTTTTCAGGATGGGCCCGAACTCATGCAGTGTGTTGAGGCAAGGTCCCAGCAGTTTGTCACTCACGTTCCACAGCGCCTGCAGGCCGCCGCTGCCTTCATTCCGCTCGATATCTAGCAGTGCGCGGTGGAGGCGAGCCGTCACGCGCACAAAGGGTGGGATGCCCAGGACTTCAAAAGCATCTTGGGCCGCGCGCATCTGCTTGGCGGGCGAAATGATGACCTGCAGCATGGACTCTCCTCTGCCAAAAAAGTTGCGGTGGAATACGGTCTGTTTTGGCCGTTTATGGGCCAGTTTAGTCCGTATTTCACCGCAACTGATGAAGGGTTGGTTAGGCTCGCTCGATGAAGGCCTTGTAACCGCGATATGCCTCGTAGATGTCGGCCTTGTTGGCGACCTCCCACAGGGCGTGCATGGACAGGACGGCAACGCCGGAGTCGATGACGTTCATGCCGTACTTGGCCATGATGTAGGCGATGGTGCCGCCGCCACCAGCGTTGACGCGGCCGAGCTCGCAGGTCTGGAAGTCCACGCCGGCCTCGTCCATGATGTCGCGGACGAGGGCCACATACTCGGCGTCGGCGTCGTTAGAGCCGCCCTTGCCGCGGCTGCCCGTGTACTTGTTAAAGCACAGGCCGCGACCCATGAAGGCGGCGTTCTTGGTCTCGAACTTGCCGGCATAGCCCGGGTCGAAGCCGGCGGACACGTCGGAGGAGAGCATACGGCTGCGGGCGAGCGCGCGGCGCAGAGCCAGCGGGCTGTCCTCGCCGGCGAGCATCATGATCTCGGCGACGGTGTTCTCGAAGAAGCGACTCGTCATGCCGGTGGCACCCACGGAACCGATCTCCTCCTTGTCGACGATGAGCGTGATGCTCGTGCGCTCCACGTTGGCGACGTCGATCTGGGCGAGCATGGAGGGGTAGGCACAGACGCGGTCGTCGTGGCCATAGCCCAAAATCATGGAGCGGTCGAGGCCCATGTCGCGGGCGGGGCCGGCGGGCACGACCTCGATCTCGGCGGAGAGGAAGTCCTCCTCCTCGACGTCGTACTGCTCCTTAAGGATGTCCAGGAACATTTGCTTGACGGGCTCCTTGGGGGCGTCCTTGTCGTCCTCATCGAACTTGACGGGACGGCCGCCCACGATCACGTCGAGGATCTCGGCGTCGACGGCGTCCTTGGCAGGCTTAGACATCTGCTCGCTCGAGAGATGGATCAGCAGGTCGGAGATGGTAAAGACCGGGTCGTCGGCCTTGTCGCCGATATTGATGTCGACGGTGGTACCGTCCTTTTTGCAGATGACGCCCACGAGTGCGAGCGGGGAGGCCACCCAGTGGTAGCTCTTGACGCCGCCGTAGTAGTGCGTGTCGAGATAAGCCATGTCGCCGGCCTCGAAGGCGGGGTTCTGCTTAAGGTCTAGGCGCGGCGAGTCCACGTGGGCGCCCAGGATGTTAAAGCCCTGCTCGAGCGGGGCGTTGCCCAGGTTGACGAGCATGAGGTCCTTGCCGTGATTGGCGGCGTACACCTTGTCGCCTGCCTTGAGCTCGCGGCCTTCGGCGATCACGGTCTCCAGGTCGACGTATCCCGCCTCCTCGGCCATCTTGATGCCGGTCTTGACGCACAGGCGCTCGGTCTTGTTCTCGCTCAAAAACTGCTTATAGCCGCGGCAAAGCTCCTCGAGCTCCTCGACTTGCTGTGGCGTGTACTTTTTCCATGCGCAGGGACGCTCCATGACGCAGGCTCCTTTCGGATCGATCGTGCTGGTTGATGTACCGTGAGCCATCGTATCACGCGCGGGCCCGCGGCGGCAGGGAAGCCTGATGTGCGGTGGCCGCGGGGCGGGGAGCGTGTAAACTGGTGTGAGCAAACCGTGCCCAGCCCAAAGCGAGGTATTTAATATGTCTGACAAGCGCCGCACTTTTGCCGTTATCGACGGCAACTCGCTCATGCACCGCGCCTTTCACGCCGTGCCGCCGACCATGAACGCGCCGGACGGTCGCCCCACCAACGCGATCTTTGGCTTTCTGAACATGTTTCTTAAGATGATTGATGCCTTTAACCCCGACGGTGTGGTCGTGGCGTTTGACAAGGGTAAGCCGCGCGTGCGCATGGAGATGCTGCCGCAGTATAAGGCGCAACGCCCGCCCATGGACCCCGATCTGCATGCGCAGTTCCCTATGATTAAGGAGCTGCTCACCGCGCTCAACGTGCCGATTCTGCAGTCCGAGGGCTGGGAAGGCGACGATATCCTGGGAACCATGGCGCGCTTGGGCGAGCAGGCCGGCTGTGACATGCTGCTGGTGACCGGTGATCGCGACATGTATCAGCTTGTTACCGAGCACGTCAACGTGGTCTCGACCCGTAAGGGCCTGTCCGACGTAGCGATTATGACGCCCGAGAGCGTGGATGACCTGTATCACGGCATTACGCCGGCGCTTGTGTCCGATTTTTACGGTCTGAAGGGCGACACGTCGGATAACATCCCCGGCGTACCGGGCATCGGCCCCAAAAAGGCGAGTGCGCTCATTGCGAAGTACGGTAGCCTGGACGAAGTCATCGCGCATGCCGACGAGGTCAAGGGCAAGATGGGCGAGAACCTGCGTGCACACATCGATGACGCACTACTGAGCCGCAAGGTTGCGACAATTCGCACCGATGCGCCCGTCGAGCTCGACTTTGAGGCGACGTCCTTCCCGGCGTTTTCTGCCGATGAGGTTTCCGCGGCGCTGGGTACGCTTGGTATCACCGCCATGCAGAACCGTTTCTTGGCGCTGATCGGCGGCGAGAGCGGGGCTGCTGCCGCTGCTAGAACGTTTGAGATGCCCACGATTGAGCGCACCGCTGCCGGCGATGCCGAGGCGCTTGCTGACGTGGCGTCCGAGGTTTCGCGTGCGATCGAGGCGGGCGAGTGGGTCGCCGCCGTGGTGGACGATGATAAGGAAGAGGGCGCGCTCTTTGGACTGACGCGCACGCTGTGGTTGGCGACGTCCAAGGGCCTCTTCGCGCTCGAGGAGGGCGACAGCTGCGCGGCGGCTGAGGTTGAGGGCTTCAACTTCGTCCACGGCGTGATTGCTGGCGTGCTCGCGCGTCTGTTTATGGAGGGTCGCGTGGCGAGCCCGGATATGAAGGTGCTGTTGCACGAGCTTTCGCCCATCGATTCTTCTGAGCCCGAGCTCATGGATCCGCTGTCCGCTGATTCCACACGCATCTTCGATACCGTGGTTGCCGCCTACCTGTTGGACTCCGACCGCTCCGAGTTCGATGAGGCATATCTTGCCGATACGTATCTGCGGATGGCGCTGCCTGCGGCGCGCGGTGCAGAGGATGCCGGTGAGGACGCTCCGGCGCCCGCCGCTCGCACGGCGGCCTTGACGCTAGCGCTGGTCGCACCGCTGCGCGATCGCATGGCCCGTGAGAACGCCGCCAACGTGTTCGACGGTATCGAGATGCCGCTTGTGCCGGTGCTTGCCAAGATGGAGCGCGCGGGCATGCTCGTGGATCCCGATCGGCTGCGCAGCCTGTCCGAGGGCCTGGCGACCCAGATTACCGAGGTTGAGCGCAGTATTCGCGACCTGGCGGGTGACGAGACCTTTAACATCGGCAGTCCCATGCAGCTGTCGCACGTGCTCTTTGATGTGATGGGGCTTCCGACCAAGGGCCTCAAGAAGACTAAGCGCGGCTATTATTCGACCAACGCCAAGGTGCTGAGCGACCTTGCGCGTGACCACGAAATCGTGCGCCTGATTTTGGACTGGCGTGAGAAGTCCAAAATCAAGTCCACCTATCTGGACACGCTGGGCCCGCTGCGCCGTGGTGACGGTCGTGTGCACACCACGTACAACCAGACCATCACCGCGACGGGGCGTCTGTCCTCGAGCGACCCGAACCTGCAGAACATCCCGACGCGCTCGGAGCTGGGTCGTACCGTCAAGACGGCGTTTTCGGCAGGCGAGGGAAGCGTCTTTTTGGCGGTGGACTACTCGCAGATCGAGCTGCGTCTGCTGGCACATCTCTCGGGTGACGAGCACCTGGTGCGCGCCTTTAACGAGGGCGAGGACTTCCATGCCGAGACGGCGGCGCGCGTGTTTGGTGTGCCGGTGTCCGAGGTAACGCCCGACCTGCGCAGTCGCGCCAAGGCCGTGAACTTTGGCATCGTGTATGGCCAGCAGGCCTACGGCCTGTCGCAGTCGCTGCATATCTCGATGGCCGAGGCACGCGACATGATCGACCGCTACTACGAGGCCTACCCGGGCGTGCGCACGTTCCTCGACAACGTGGTGGCACGCGCCAAGCAGACGGGCTACGCCGAGACCATGTACGGCCGCCGTCGTCATATTCCCGAGCTCAAGGCCAAAAACCCGCAACTCCGCGGCTTTGGCGAGCGCACGGCCATGAACCACCCCATGCAGGGAACCGCAGCAGACATTATCAAGATCGCGATGGCCCGCGTAAGCCGCCGCCTGGAAGAAGAGGGCTTTGCCGCCCACATGATCTTACAGGTGCACGACGAACTGGACTTTGAGTGCCCCGTCGACGAAGTCGAGCGCCTCACCGCCATGGTCCGCGACGTCATGGAACACGTAGTAGACCTCCGCGTACCGTTGATCGCCGAAGCCAGCACCGGCATAACCTGGGCCGACGCGAAATAGGGAAGCACTCCGTAAGGCAAGCTCGCCCAAGACGCAAGCCCCCACATACTTAAGATTTGGGACAAACACTACTGATTAATTTGTCCCACAGTAACCAAAACAGAGGGGAGCCCCTTCCAACAAGGAGCTCCCCTCTGCTCAAATCATTTCAGCTAAGTATCTAGACACTCAAGACGCCATCTTGGCGGCAGGAAAGTAAACCTAGGGCCTGGCCGGGCGGCACGGGTTAACTTTTCGTAGATTCCGCACGCAAAGAAAGCCACTTAATGTGGCTTTCGTCTTGCGCAGGACCTGACCGAGCGAAAAGTTATCCCGTGCCGCCCGGCCAGGCCCGATGGGACGGCTACCGAGCCGCCAAGATGGCGTCGATGAGCGTCAGTACGCCCCCGTCGTTGTTGCTCGGAATGCGCCACTTAGCATGCGCGTTCATATGCTCCTCGGCGTTGTCCACGATAAAGCTGTGACCGACGCGCTCGAGCATGGGGATGTCGTTGTACGTATCGCCCACGGCGGCGGCGTCGGCGATATCGATGCCCAGGTGTTCGCACAGGTGCGCGACGCCGGCGCCCTTGTCGACGCCCAGGTTCATAAAGTCGATCCACTCGCGCCCGGCGTTGGTGACGTAGAGCTTGTCCGAGAACTCGGGGCTATAGGTCTCGCGGAAAGCGGGCTCGGCGTCGTAGCCGGGGAAGAAGACCGAAATCTTGTTGGACTCGAAATCAATGCCCTCAAAGCTGTCGACGTAGTTGATTGTGTTGTAGTAGACGCTGATCTCGTCGTGGTATTGATGGTCGCGGGCAAGCACGTAGAACTCGTCGAAGCAGCACAGGACGGGGACAGCGCGAGGATCCTCCGAGGCACGGCTCAAGACCTGCTGATACAGCTCCACGTCAATATTGCTCTTATAGATATAGCTGCCGCGATAGATCACGCAAGCTCCGTTGTCGGGACAAAAGGCGAGGCGGTTCTTGATGCCCTCGAACATCTCCTCGAGCTTGGGGGCGGGACGTCCGCTGGCGGGGCAGAATACGATGCCGGCGTCGGCGAGCTTGTCCAGGCGCTCATCAAGACCCTGGGGCAGCACACGCTCGTCGGTCAGCAGCGTCTTGTCCATATCGACGGCGAGAATCTTAATGTTGCCGATGTTGGCGTCCGATTCGTAAGTTTGCATAAAAATGCGCCTTTCGTTTCGAGATTGTTTCAGACGTTATAACCATCAACTAGTAGTCGAGCGTATTTTCGCAGGAATGGTGCGTATTTGCACCACGCTTCACAAAGTAATGAAAAAACTTTTCAGAAATTTGAATTTGTCGCTTGTGCTGCGGGCACTTTAGCGTAATATAGCGACCATCGAAAACGGAGACGGAAAAACAACCGCTTACCGAGTAAAAGGTACCGTTTACGATATTTGAATTGCGCCCGGCGATACGTGAAAGGAGAGGCAGATGCAGTTCGTAAAGATCATCACCACTGCAGACAATGCCATCCGACGCCAGCGCGCAATTTCCCGACGACGATAACAATCGTCTCTGTCCGCATGGGGCGAATTGCCTCAACAGAGTCATTTTGAGGTCGTTGGGTTTTAGCACGACATTGCTGCATGTTTCTAGGGCATGTATGTGCTGATTTTTGCTATTTAACCTGATATTGCACGGTATATGACCTTGAAATGACTTGCAACTGACCGATGTTCTAACTAGCTACCAAGGGCGAAAGGAAACAGCCATGAGCAAGGAAAAAGTCGTTCTCGCATATTCCGGTGGTCTTGATACATCCGTATGTGTCAAGTGGCTCCAGGACGAGAAGAATCTCGATGTCGTTTGCGTCTGCGGCAACGTGGGCCAGGAAGAGACCGGACTGGATGCCAAGAAGCAGAAGGCGCTCGACCTGGGCGTTCTCGATTGCCAGGTGCTCGACCTGCGCGACGAGTTCTCCGATGAGTTCCTGACCAAAGCCATCGCAGCAAACTCCATGTACGAGAACAAGTATCCGCTGCTCTCCGCCCTGTCTCGCCCGCTGCTTGCCAAGAAGCTTGTTGAGGTCGCCCACGAGTTTGGCGCGACCTACGTCGCCCACGGCTGCACCGGCAAGGGTAACGACCAGGTCCGGTTTGAGGCCGCCGTTAAGGCCCTCGACCCCGAGCTCAAGGTTATCGCCCCGGTTCGCGAGTGGGACCTGAAGTGCCGTCCCGACGAGGTCGCCTATGCCCACGCCCACAACGTGCCGGTTCCCGAGGGTGCCAACGACAACCCCTACTCCATCGACGACAACCTGTGGGGTCGCGCCATTGAGTGCGGTCACCTGGAGGATCCCTGGAACGAGCCGCTCGACGACGCTTGGGTTATGACCAAGAACCCCGAGGACACGCCGGACACCCCGACCTACACCGAGATTGAGTTTGAGGCCGGCAAGCCCGTCGCCGTCGACGGCAAGAAGATGAAGCTCTCCGAGATCGTCATCGCCCTCAACAAGATCTCCGGCGACAATGGCTTTGGCCGTCTCGATCTGGTCGAGGATCGCCTGGTGGGCCTTAAGAGCCGCGAGTGCTACGAGGTTCCCGGCGCCCTGACGCTCATCACCGCCCACAAGGCGCTCGAGGACATCTGCGTCGAGGGCGACCTGCTCAAGACCAAGATCAAGCTCGAGCAGGATTGGGCCACCGCCGTGTATAACGGCCAGTGGTACAGCCCGCTCAAAAACGCGCTCGATGCCTTTATGGCCGATACCCAGAAGTTCGTGACCGGCACTGTCCGTCTGAAGTTCTTTAAGGGCAACTGCCATGTCGTCGGCCGCAAGAGCCCCTTCAGTCTCTACGACTACGGTCTGGCTACCTACGACCGCGACACCACGTTTGACGAGAAGGCCAGCGCCGGCTTTATCGAGATCGATACGCTGTCGCTCAAGACGTGGGCAAAGGTCCAGGGTCCCAGCTCTGCTGCCGCCCAGGCTTAAGGGCCCTTCCCTTGGTATCCGCGCGGCCCATCCGCGTGATACATAACGGGCGCACGGGGTCCCTACCTTTCGTTATGCTTGCTGACACTTCTTAACATCGGTGGCCCCTACGTTCCGCCCGCATATATGATGCCGCGTCTGCGGCTGAGTCCGAGCCCCGCCGGGGTTGTCCGGCGGGGCTCCTTCTATCAATTTGGCGGCTCTGCGCCTATATATATGAGGAGTATCCATTATGTTCAATGCTATCGTGCATGCTTTACTTGCCCTCGCGCCCGAGTTCGATGCTGCAAAGGTCGAGGACGTTCCTATGAGCCTGAAGGCCTGGATCGATGGTTCGCAGGGCAACATCCGGAGGGAGACGTTGGGCGCCAAGTGCATGGCGCGTCACTTCTTTGCAAATTAGCTATATGGCTCCGCACACGGTGGGGAATGTGTAAAACTAGCGGTTGAAAAATCGCTTTAGCGATATGGCGCATTGCTTTGGGCGCTTGTTTTGGTATTTGGAGAAAGGGGACGGTTCCATGGCTCTTTGGGGCGGTCGTTTTGAGGCAGGCGTGGCCGAGGTCACGCAGGAGTTTGGCGCGTCGCTGCCGGTCGACAAACATCTCTATAAGCAGGATATTGCCGGCTCTAAGGCGCATGCCAAAATGCTGGCGGCCCAGGGCATCATCAGTGCCGAGGACGAGCAGGCGATTGCCGAGGGTCTGACCGGAATCGAACAGGATATCGATGCCGGCAACTTCACCTTCGATATCAACGACGAGGACATTCATATGTCCATCGAGAGCGAGCTGACGCGCCGTATCGGCGAGGCTGGTAAGCGCTTGCATACCGGGCGTTCGCGCAACGACCAGGTTGCGACCGATACGCGCCTGGGCGTCAAGGCGCTGGCCAAGGAGCTCATGGAGGCCAATCTTGAGCTGCGCCATGTGCTGGTGGATGCGGCCAAGAAGTACGACAAGGTGATTCTGCCGGGCTACACGCACATGCAGCATGCTCAGCCCGTGCTGCTGTCGCATCATCTGCTGGCGTATTCCTGGATGTTCGCGCGCGACTTTACACGCCTGAAGGCCGCCTTTGATGCTGCCGACAACTGCCCGCTGGGTGCTGCCGCGCTTGCCGGTACGAGCTATCCGCTCGATCGTCAGATGACGGCTGCCGAACTTGGCTTTGCGGGCGTGATCCCCAATTCGCTCGATGCTGTTTCCGACCGTGATTTCCTGCTCGATCTGCATTACGCCGGTTCCGTCATGGCCATGCACCTGTCGCGTCTTTCCGAGGAGATTGTGCTGTGGTCGAGCTCCGAATTTGGCTTTATCACGCTTTCCGACTCGTACTCCACCGGCTCGTCCATCATGCCGCAGAAGAAGAATCCCGACTTTGCCGAGCTTATCCGCGGCAAGAGCGGCCGTGTCTTTGGCAACCTGGTGCAGCTGCTGGTAACCATGAAGGGCTTGCCGCTTGCTTATAACAAGGACTTGCAGGAGGACAAGGAGGGCGCGCTCGATACCGCCCATACGCTCATGCAGTGCCTGTCCGTTATGGCCGGAATGATTTCGACTTGGACCGTCAACGAGGATGCCATGGCGCGCGAGTGCGGCGTGGGGCACCTTGCCGCTACCGATGTTGCCGATTACCTGGCCAAGCGTGGCCTGCCGTTCCGCGAGGCACATGCCGTGGTGGGGCATCTGGTTCTGATGTGTGAGAAGCGCGGCTGCAATCTTGAGGACCTGCCGTTTGAGGTGTTCCAGGAGGCAAGCCCGCTCTTTGAGCGCGACATTACCGAGGCGCTCGACATCCCGTCGATTGTCGCCGCGCGCACGACCGAGGGCGGCACCGCCCCTGCCGCCGTTGCCGTGCAGCTGCAGCGTGCCGAGGCGCAACTCGTGGCCGACGAGGGCGTGTTTGGATCGCTGACTAAGGTTGTCGAGATGGGCCACGGGGCAAAGTAGGGATTTGGCTGAAGCCGTTTTGGCCATGTATTGATAAATCGTTTTCACTTTACGGGCGCCTGCTGATGTGGGCGCCCGTATTTTGTTGCTATGGGGGAGGGGCTTGTCGAGAACTTCTGTAGGACCTTTGAGCAGGTTGTGAAGAGGGTACGTTCGCGGGCGGCAACCGACCGTCTGCTCTGCTCGATGCGGTTGATGGGCGGGCGGATGGTACTCTAATCGGGCTTCGAAACAGAAGTGACACATATGGAGCGCTTTAATAAATTGCAGCGTTTCAATAAACAGCTTTTTGTTTAACTGCAGCTAAAACTCTGTTACGATGCAGTCCAGGCGGGTGCCGGAATGGGACTTGGGCACGCGCGAACCTACTTGAAAGGCTACCTTATGGCTATCGAGAAGACCTTCATCATGATTAAGCCCGACGCCGTGCGCGACCGCAAGATCGGCGAGATCGTCGCTCGCATTGAGCGTAGCGGCCTTGTCATCGAGCGCATGGAGATGACTACGCTCGAGCGCGCTACCGTCGAGGAGCACTACGCCCATCTGGCCGACAAGCCCTTCTTTGGCGGTCTCTGTGACTTTATGACGAGCGGTCCGGTCGTCAAGATGGTCGTTTCCGGTCTCTCCGCTGTCTCCAAGATGCGCACCCTCATGGGCGCTACCAACCCGCTTGAGGCTGCTCCTGGTACCATCCGTGGCGACTTTGCCGTCGATGTCAACGCCAACGTGATCCACGGCTCCGACTGCCTGGAGAACGCCGAGATCGAGATCAAGCGCTTCTTTGGCTAAACCAGCTTTGACTCCTTAAAGCTGTTAGCGTGTGGCTTGGGCGCCGCGGAACTCCATCCGCGGCGCCCTTTTATTCCAGAATCTATGAAGGGGCCCGCTCGGACATGTGTTCCGAGCGGGCCCCTGCTGTTAGCTTATGGCACTGAGTGGTTTAGGCCTCGTCGACGACCTTGAGGCCGCGCGTGTGGTCGATCTCGTTGAGGAGGTTAACGCGACGTTCGTGACGACCGCCCTCAAACTCGGCGTCGAGCCACTCGTCGACAATCATCTTGGCGAGCTCGGAGCCCACGACGCGGGCGCCAAAGGCGAGCACGTTGGTGTTGTTGTGCATGCGGGAGAGCTTGGCGCTGAAGGGCTCGGAGCACACGACGGCGCGCACGCCCTCTACCTTGTTGGCAGCCAGGCTGATACCGACGCCGGTGCCACAGATGAGGATGCCCAGGTCGACGTCGCCGTTGGCAACGGCCTTACCCACCTTGTAGCCGGCGATGGGGTAGTCAAAGCTCTCGGAGGTGTCGGTGCCAAAGTTCACGACCTCGCAGCCGCGCTCCTTTAGGTGCTCGGAGATGATGTTCTTGAGCTCGACGGCGGCGTGGTCGTTACCGATACCGATCTTCATGGATGGTTCCTCTCTGGTCTGTGCGGCGCAAGTGCTAAAGGTGTTTACCGCGTTCGACTGCATGATAGCGCGACTCTTGCGTAAACGCTCGGGCGTTTTTTGATCAAACGCTTTAGCATGCAACAAGATCGGCTTCTCATGAATAATTCCGCCAGTTTGCGCTTGGGCGCCGTCCGCCGGAACCATGGTTGCGGTTTTTGATGCATTGTTATCAAATAAAAGAGCTAACTATTTTTGAGAGGCCAGCCCGTTATACAAGTAGGAGATACCTATGCCTGCCGATTCCCTTCGTGATACTGCGTTTTGCGATGTTTTGAACTGCGAGCTTGTCTGTGCGCTCGGCTGCACCGAACCCATTGCCGTTGCCTATGCGGCGGCGCTGGCGAGCCAGACGCTCGGTTGCGAACCCGATCATATGGATGTTGCCTG
This sequence comes from Collinsella sp., assembly GCA_014871605.1. GTDB lineage: Bacteria > Actinomycetota > Coriobacteriia > Coriobacteriales > Coriobacteriaceae > Collinsella. Next base: position 13,774 of record WGSQ01000025.1, read on the forward strand.
CTCGGGCAATATCATCAAGAACGTTAAGAGCGTGACCGTGCCCAACTCGGGTGGCATGCACGGTATTGAAGCCGCGGCCGTGCTGGGTGCCGTGGGCGGTGACGCCAAGAGCGCGCTCGAGGTGCTCGAGAGCGTTGACGATAAAGACCGTGCTCGCGTGACCGAGCTCCTCGCCGATGCCGGTTACTGCGATGTGTCGCTTGTCGAGGGTGTGCCCAACCTCTACATCAAGGTGACTGCCACGGCCGGGGGCCATACCGCGGTCGTCGAGATTACCGACCACCACACTAATGTTACGTGCCATACGCTCGACGGTATTCCGGTATGCGGCAAGTCGGCGGGGGAGTGTGCCGCCTGTGCCGAGCGCGTCGTGGCCGAGCGTGCGGCAGATAGCGCCGACACGCCTATGTCGATCGAGTCCATCATCGACTTTATCGAGGACGGCGACATCGAGGGCGCCCGCGCTGCCGTTGAGCGTCAGATTGAGCTGAACGGCGCGATCAGCGCCGAAGGCCTGGCGCACGCTTGGGGTGCCGAGGTTGGCCGTACGCTGCTGGGTGCTCGTGCCGATGACGTCGCCTGCCGCGCCCGTGCCCGTGCGGCCGCCGGGTCCGACGCCCGCATGAACGGTTGCGCGCTGCCGGTCGCCATTGTGTGCGGCTCGGGCAATCAGGGCATTACCTGCGCATTGCCCGTCATGGAGTATGCCGAGTACCTGCGTTGCGACCACGAGCGCCTGGTGCGCGCCGTGATGCTGTCCGATCTTATCGCCGTGCATATCAAGAGCTATATTGGTGCGCTTTCGGCGTTTTGCGGTGCTATTTGCGCTGCATGCGGCGCCGGCGCTGCGATTACCTGGCTGTGCGGTGGCACGCGCGAACAGATTGGCGCGACCGTCTCGAACACGCTCGGTAACGTGGGCGGCATCGTGTGCGACGGCGCCAAGGCGAGCTGTGCCGCCAAGATCTCGGCTGCCGTCGATGCGGCGATTCTGGGCCATGATATGGCCATGCAGGGTCGCGGCTTCCGCGCCGGCGAGGGCCTGATCCAAGATACCGTTGAGCAAACAATCGCCAGTATGGGCTACGTAGGCCGCGTGGGCATGAAGGACACCGACATCGAGATCCTCAACATCATGATCGGCAAAACCCAGGTGTGCTAGTTACGCGGTTTTACCAAACCGCGTAACCAGTCGACGCTGCAAACGCCCCTAAGCGGCAATCTGCCTTTCAATCGTCGGGCATGGCCAGAAGGCCTATGCCCTCCTCTTTCAAGGCACATTGCTCGCTTAGGGGCATTTTCGCTGACTTGTGCTCAACCTGCGGCGATATTTGGTTTGGAGCGAGGGGTCCTACGACAGTTCGTGGGCTACTTGGTGCTCGTAGAAGGCCTCGATTACGGCGTTAAAGTCGCGGGCGAAGTCTTCCATGGTTCCGTGCCAGGTGGCTCGGCCGGGTTTTCCCTGGCCAACATAGGCAGTTTGAATGCCGCAGGCGGGGCTGGGGAAGTCTCGCTTGGGATCGTTGCCCACCATAAGGACCTCGTGCGGCTCGAGTCCCATCACCTGAAGCTGCTCTAGATAGTAGGTGGCATCGGGCTTGCAACGGGTGGTGTTTCCCATGTGCGTGACGAGCTCAAAGGGGGCGTCGGCCAGGTCGCCCCAGCCCATGCGGCACTCGATGGCCCCCTGCGGAAAGCTGGGGTTGGTAAAGAGCGCGCAGCGCAGCCCAGCGTCCTGTACGGCCTGGAGCGCGGCGTGCGCGCCCGGCATGGCGTGGGCGTTAATGACATCGTCGTTCTTGTACGGAAGAACTTCGCGGTCGTAGAAGGTAAACGCCTCGTAGATGAGGGGATCGGAGAGGCAGATGCCGCATCGGCGCTCGACCTCTTCTTGGTAAAACTCAAGATTGGTGCGGTTGTCCGTGCCGCTGCGGCGATTGGCGTTGAGGTCGACCAGGATGGTGCCGAGGCGTGCCATCGTGCCACCGCGGCTGCGGCGCCCGATATCCGCGAGCATCGAAGAGACATCCTTAAAATAGCGAAGGATGAACGCGTTGAGGTTGATGCTAAGAAGCGTCTCGTCCATATCGAAAACGACTGCTTTGAGCACGCGGGCACCTTTCTCGAAAAATCGTTCCAGAATCGTTGGCTCCGGATACTTTACCCCAAAGCCGAATGCCTGGCTGGTTATCGTCAAGTTGCGGAGACGTGTGTTCATAAGATTACGAAAAAGTCTCCACACGAGTAAAAAATCGCAGTTCACGCTTGAAATCGAACTCATTTCCCCGTAACCTATACGAACGTGATTGCATAAGCGTCACATTAGTATCTGTCGGCTCCCGAGTGTTCCTAAACGTTGTGTGCTTGTCGCACCCTTCTGTAGGTCCTAGCAATCGGGGCCCCGTAGTTCGAAAGGGGTCCACCTTTGAGTGAGATTCAGAACTCGTCCATTTTCTCTCTTGACGATGTCAACGAGGAGGAGATGAACAACCTCATCGACGGTACGATTACCGACTTTGATGAGGGCGATCTCGTTAACGGCACTGTCGTTAAGATTGAGCATGACGAGGTGCTCGTTGACATCGGATTCAAGTCCGAGGGCGTTATCCCGGTCCGCGAGCTGTCCATCCGCAAGGACGCTAACCCTGCAGACATCGTTGCACTCGGTGATCCCATCGAGGCCCTGGTTCTCCAGAAGGAGGACAAGGACGGTCGTCTGGTCCTCTCCAAGAAGCGTGCTGAGTACGAGCGTGCTTGGAACCGCATCGAGGAGAAGTTCAACTCCGGCGAGAACGTCGAGGGCGAGGTCATCGAGGTTGTCAAGGGCGGCCTGATCCTCGACATCGGCCTGCGTGGCTTCCTGCCCGCTTCCCTCGTCGACCTCCGTCGTGTCAAGGACCTCACCTCCTACATGGGCACCCGCATCGAGGCCCGCGTCATCGAGATGGACCGCAACCGCAACAACGTTGTCCTCTCCCGTCGCGTCGTGCTCGAGGAGTCCCGTAAGGCCGAGCGCTCTGAGATCCTGTCCAAGCTCAAGTCTGGCATGCGTCTCCAGGGCACCGTTTCCTCCATCGTCGACTTAGGAGCCATAG
>WGSQ01000250.1 GCA_014871605.1 Collinsella sp.
TTGGGTCCACGCACGCGACCGCGACCGGCCTCAGCATCGGCCACACGGTCGACGGCGAGCACCTGGTACAGACGGCGCTTGAGCTCGGTCTTATCGTGATAGGGCACAAACGGGTACAGGAACTCGATGTTCTGCTCGCGGATCTCGTCGATGTTGAGCGCCAGCGCCGTGGGATAGCTCATGACGATGGGGCAGTTGTAGCAGTTACCGGCGGTCGGATCCTCCTTGCGCTCCCAACGCACGCACGGCATCCAAATGAAGTCGACATCGCGGTCGATAAGGTTCATCACATGGCCGTGGCTCATCTTAGCCGGATAGCACACGCTTTCGGACGGCATGGACTCGATGCCCGCCTGGTAGGTCTTTTTGCTCGACTGGTCAGACAGCTGCACGCTAAAGCCCAAGCGCGTAAAGAACGCGTGCCAGAAGGGGTAGTTCTCGTACATGTTGAGCGCGCGCGGGATACCCACGGTGCCGCGCGGGGCCTCGTCGGGACTCAGCACCTCGCGGTTAAAGAGCAGCTCGTTTTTCTTTTTGAAGAGGTTGGGGGCCTCGGTCTTTTGCTTTTTGTGGCCGGCACCCTTCTCGCAGCGGTTACCGGTAATGAAGCGCCTGCCGCCGCCAAAGTCGTTGACGGTAAGCTGGCAGTTGTTGGAGCAACGGCCGCAGCGGACATGCTTTTGCGTCACGGTGAGGTGCGCGATGTCCTCGGCCGAAAGGATGGTCGAAGTGCCATCGGCGCCGGCGCGATCGCGGGCGAGCAGGGCAGCACCGTAGGCACCCATGCAGCCGGCGATGTCGGGGCGCACGGCGTGAACGCCGGTGAGCTGCTCAAACGCACGCAGCGTGGCATCGGACATAAAAGTGCCGCCCTGAACGATCACCTGGCTGCCGATCTCCTTGGGATCGCGCAGCTTAATAACCTTGAACAGGGCATTCTTGATGACGGAATAGGACAGGCCGGCCGCGATGTCGCCCACTGTGGCGCCTTCCTTTTGCGCCTGCTTAACGCGCGAGTTCATGAAGACCGTGCAGCGACTGCCCAAATCGACCGGGGCCTTGGCATGGATGGCGGCATCGGCGAACGCGCGCACGTCCATGTTCATAGACACGGCGAAGCTCTCGATAAAGCTGCCGCAGCCCGACGAGCAGGCCTCGTTGAGCATGATGTGCTCGATGACGCCGTCCTTGACGCGCAGGCACTTCATGTCCTGGCCGCCGATGTCCAGAATGAACTCGACGCCGGGCAGGAACGCCTTGGCGCCGCGCAGGTGCGCAACGGTCTCGATCTCGCCGGAGTCGGCCTTGAGGGCCTCGATGAGCAGCGCCTCGCCGTAGCCCGTGGTAGTCACGTGGCCGATGGTGCAGCCGGCGGGAATGTGGTTGTAGAAATCGGCCATGATAACCTTGGCCGTGCCCAGGATGTCGCCGTTGTTGTTGCCGTACCAGGTGTGCAGCAGCTGACCGTCCTCGCCCACGAGCGCGGCCTTCATGGTGGTGGAACCGGCGTCGATGCCAATGAACATGCGGCCGGTGTAGCCTTCGAGTTTGCCCTTGGGGACGACTTCCTGGTCGTGGCGGGTTTTGAACTCGGCAAAATCCTCGTCGGTGGCAAAGAGCGGGTCCAAGCGCTCGACCTCGGCACCTTGGGTGTCACCCAGGCTGTCGATGGCCTCGATGAGCTGCGGGAACGTGCTGAGCTTGTTGGACTCGTGCGCCATGGCGGCGCCGCTCGCCACGAACAGGTGAGCGTTTTGGGGCACAATGCGGTGCTCCTCGTCCAGGTTGAGCGTGAGGTAGAAGCGGTGGCGCAGCTCGGAGAGGTACTGCAGCGGGCCGCCCAGGAAGGCAACGTTGCCGCGGATGGGACGGCCACACGCCAGGCCCGAAATGGTCTGGGTCACGACAGCCTGGAAGATGGAGGCGGCCACGTCCTCGGGGCGGGCGCCCTCGTTGAGCAGCGGTTGGACGTCGGTCTTGGCAAAGACGCCGCAGCGGCTGGCGATGGGATAGATGGTGGTGGCGTTGGCCGCGAGTTCGTTAAGGCCGCTGGCATCGGTGTGCAGCAGGGTTGCCATCTGGTCGATGAACGCGCCCGTACCGCCGGCGCAGGTGCCGTTCATGCGCTGCTCGATGCCGTTGTCAAAGTAGATGATCTTGGCGTCCTCGCCGCCCAGCTCGATGGCGACGTCGGTGGCCGGGATGAGGGTCTCGACAGCGCGCTTGCTGGCGATGACCTCCTGGACAAACTCCAGGTCGAGCCACTGGGACCGCAGCAGGCCGCCCGAACCGGTAATGGCGCAGGTCATTTGGGCCGTCGGCAGCA
>WGSQ01000251.1 GCA_014871605.1 Collinsella sp.
ACCATCGCCTTCAACTACCACTACATCTTTGGCTGCCTCAATGCCCTGTCCAAGGAGAAGGAGATCACGCTGGAGCTCAAGAGCTATTCGCAGGCTGGCATCTTCAAGTCCTACGACAAGATCAACTACCTGTACCTGGTCATGCCGGTACGCATCTAGCACTGCCCATGACCATGTTCGCACGCGATCTTTCCGTTGCGCGCTATCGCAGCTTCGACAGTTACCGCCTTGCCCTGAGCAACGGTGTGACAGTGCTCGCAGGTCCCAACGCGGCGGGAAAGACCAACCTCATAGAGGCGCTGCAGCTTTTGACGAGCGGCGCCTCGTTTAGGCATCCGACCGCAGCCGAGCTCGTGCACGACGGCACGGGCTCATGCAAGGTCGAGCTGAGGCTCGAAGGTGATGGGCGCGTGCTGGACATGGGACTGAGCGTGGAAGATGGCAAGCGTTCGTTTAGCCGCAACGGCAAGCGCTGCGCTGCGTCCGGCGTGCGCGGGGTGCTGCCGAGCGTTCTGTTTTGCCCGGACCACCTGGATATGGTCAAGCGGGGTGCCAGCGTGCGCCGCACCGCACTTGATGACTTTGGCGTTCAGCTGAGTGCGCGCTATGCCGATCTGGCTAGTGCCTACGGGCGCTGCGTGACCCAGCGCAATGCCCTGCTCAAGGAGGCCTGGTGCTGCCGCGAGATGCTCGGCGCCTGGAACGAATCTATTGCCCGCGCCGGTTCGGCCCTGCTCGTGCATCGTCTGGCCCTGCTCGACCGGCTGTCGGGCCATGTGCGCGACGCCTATGGCCGCGTGGCATCTGGCGAGCCCGCCGGCGTGTCCTATGTGTCCACGCTTGGCGACCTGCCTCGCACCGAGGATCGCGACGAGCTCAGGGGTTGGGCGTATCAGCACATGCTCTCGGCGCTCGATGAACGCGCCGACGAGGAGATCCGCCGCGGCGTGACGCTCGTGGGCCCGCATCGCGACGAGATTGAGTTTTCCGTCGCGGGTCGATCAGCCCGTTCATTTGCCAGCCAGGGCCAGCAGCGAACGCTGGTACTTGCCTGGAAGGTGGCAGAAGTGGCCGTGGCGCGCGATATCTTGGGCACCGCGCCGCTGCTGCTCTTGGACGACGTGATGAGCGAGCTCGACGCCGGGCGCCGAGGCGCTTTCCTGCAGCTGATCGGTGATGATATCCAGACAGTCATAACCACCACCAATCTAGGGTATTTTACCGATGACCTGCTTGATCGAGCCAAGGTGGTGAGCATGGGTGAGACGTGCTAATTACGAGCGCGAGAACGGAACGGTTGCCTTTGGCGGCTTTTTGGATGCCGAGCGTCAGCGCATCCTGGCGGCCGCGACACCTGAGCGCCGCGCGCAGATGGAGGCTGCAGAGGAATCTCGTGCAGTCTATCGCGCCTGGAATGCGGTGTGCTCGGGCACGCGTGAGGGACGCCATGTGACGGGTCTGCGCTACCTGCCCGGGTCCAACGAACTGCTGGTGTACCTCGATTCGCCCTCGTGGACGCAGGAGATGACACTTTTGCGCGAGATTATCCGCGCGCGCATGGAGCGCGCCGGCGCGCACGTCGACGGCCTGGTGTTCAAGACGACCGCCCCCGGCCACACACCGCCCGCTGCAAAAGAGCGCCTGCGTCCGGCCGTGGCCGAGCGTCCGCCGGCTCCGCATGCCGACCTAAGCGATGCCGAGCGTGCCGAGATCGAGCACCAAGTGGCACCCATCGAGGACCAAAAACTGCGCGAGGCCCTCGAGAACGCCATGAGAGCCAGTGCCGAGTGGGCCAAGGGCGCGCAGGGCAAAAAAGAGCCTTAAATCGCATCTGGTGGCCTTGTATAGCCAAATACCCTCGTCCCCGAGGGTATTTTTTTACGATAAACTAGTAAGGCTGTACACATTTTCTTAACTGAAGGAGGACGTGTGGCAAACGAAAACGATTACGATGGCGGCGAGATTAAGATTCTCGAAGGTCTCGAGGCCGTTCGTAAGCGCCCGGGCATGTACATTGGCTCGACGAGCGCCAGCGGTCTTCATCACCTGGTGTGGGAGATCGTTGACAACTCCGTCGACGAGGCCATGGCCGGTTTCTGCACCGAGATTCAGGTGACGGTCCACGCCGACAACTCCATCACGGTCGTCGACAACGGGCGCGGCATCCCCGTCGACGAGCATCCTATCAAAAAGATCCCGACGCTTGAGGTCGTCATGACGATCCTGCACGCCGGCGGTAAGTTCGATAACTCGGCCTACAAGGTCTCGGGCGGCCTGCACGGCGTGGGCATCTCCGTCGTCAACGC
>WGSQ01000252.1 GCA_014871605.1 Collinsella sp.
GACATCATCGCTATGGATCCGCGCACCACGGTGACGGAGAGCGGCTACATCAAGCGCCGCTTCCTGGATGACACGCTGTCCGCGTCGATTCTGTTGGGTTTGGCCCGCGCCGTTGCTGGCGGCGAGGTGACGCTTTCGCGCAAGGTATCCCTGCTCTTTACGGTGTACGAGGAGGTCGGCCACGGCGGTGCCTTTGTGCCGGCCGACACGCGCGAGATGATCAGCGTGGACATGGGCTGCGTGGGCGACGACCTGGGCTGCACCGAGCGCATGGTCTCGATTTGCGCCAAGGATTCGGGCGGTCCGTACAACTACGACCTGGTAACCACGCTGTCCAACATCGCGCGCGAGCTTGAGCTCGATTACGCCATCGACGTGTACCCGCATTACGGCTCGGACGTTGAGGCCACGCTTTCTGCCGGCTACGACATCCGTCACGGCCTGATCGGCCCCGGCGTGTACGCGAGCCACAACTACGAGCGCAGCCACATCGACGGCGTGCGCAATACCTACGAGCTGGTTCGCGCCTACGTCCAGCGCTAACGATGCAGCGGCCTCGGCTGACACGGCAGTACCGACCGAGGCCGTCCTCTCTAACTTGCGATGAAATAGGGACTGTTTGGCGGTTTTAAACGCTTAAACAGTCCCTATTTCACCGCAAGTTAGAGAGGGGATGGTGGCAGGGCGCTGTTATTTGATGGCGCCGGTCACGGTGCCGCCGCCCAGGACGATGTCGCCGCGATAGATTACAACGGCCTGGCCGGGGGCGATGGCTCGCTGCGGCTCGTCAAAGGTCAGCAGCATTTGTCCGTCTTCGTCACGCGTAAGGGTCGCTGCCTGGTCTTTCTGGCGGTAGCGGTACTTGGCGCCCACGCGAATGCCGCCGGCATTGAGCTCCGCCTCCATGCGGTCGGCAGGGGCGCTCCAGATCCAGTCATTGGCCGTGAGCGCTGTGGCCGTCAGGTCCTCGGCCTCGCCCAGATGCACAATGTTGCTGGCGGCATCGACGCCCGTTACGTACACGGGATGCGCCATCGCGACGCCCAAGCCCTTGCGCTGGCCGATGGTATAGCGCAACGCGCCGTTATGGCGTCCGACCACGTTGCCGTCGCGCCACACAATGTCGCCCGGTGCAGCGGCACGTCCGCAGCGGCGCTCGATATAGCCCGCGTAGTCGCCGTCCGCGATAAAGCAGATATCCTCGCTCTCGGCCTTCTTGGCGTTGATGAAGCCCTGCTCGGCGGCAATGCGGCGCACGTCGCGCTCTTTGTCCAAGCCTGCCAGCGGAAAAATCGTGTGCGCCAGACGCTCCTGCGTGAGCGAATACAAAAAGTAGCTCTGGTCCTTTTTGGAGTCCTCGCCGCGGTGCAGCTGCCAGGTTCCGTCGGACGCCTGGCTCGTTTTGGCGTAATGACCCGTGGCGATGTAGTCGCAGCCCATATCGAGTGCCGCATCGAGCAGCGCGCCAAACTTAATATGGCGGTTGCAGATGATGCACGGGTTGGGCGTCAGTCCCTCCTGATAGGCAGTCACGAAGCGCTCGATAACGTTGCGGTCGAAGGTCTGCTGCAGGTCGAGCACGTGGTGGGGTATCCCCAGGCGCTCGGCGACGGCCTTTGCATCGGCGATGTCGCGGTCGACCTTACTCATGCCCGTGACGGGATCGGGCGCGGGGCAGGTGAGGCGCATGGTGGCACCGACACATTCGTAGCCCTGGCTTTTGAGCAGGTACGCAGTCACGCTGGAATCGACGCCGCCGCTCATGGCGACGAGCACGCGCTTGTTGTGCATGGGGAGGTTCTCCTTGGTGGCATGTGGCCAAAAAAGAAAAGCGGCGCGGGAGGCTGGTTCCGCGCCGCAGACATTGTAGCAAGTTCGGACGTCTCGTGGGACGCCTTGATGGGATGGGCTCAGACTGCCGGGAGAGAGGAGACCGGTTCGTCCTGGGCTCAACCTATGGGCGACAGGCCCTAGTCCTGGAAGAGTGCCGTGGACAGGTAGCGCTCGCCGGTGTCGGCAAGCAAGGCCACGATGGTCTTACCCTCGTTCTCGGGGCGCTTGGCCAGCTGCAGTGCGGCCCACACGGCGGCGCCGGACGAAATGCCCACGAGCACGCCCTCCTTGTGGCCCACGGCGCGGCCGGTGGCAAAGGCGTCGTCGTTCTCGACGGGGATGATCTCGTCATAGATCTGGGTGTCCAAGACGTCGGGCACAAAGCCGGCGCCGATGCCCTGGATCTTGTGCGGGCCGGCCTGGCCCTTGGAGAGCACCGGGGAGGTAGCGGGCTCGACGGAGACGCCCTG
>WGSQ01000253.1 GCA_014871605.1 Collinsella sp.
GCCCATCGATGCAAGGGTTGAGGGAGAAACGTGCTGCTCGTAGGGCATCGAGAGCTCATTGGTAATCAAAATGCCATCGACACCGCCCTGCTGCAACGCCTCGAGATCGCGCTTGGCGGCTTCCACGACCTGCGACACGCTTCCGCCCGGGTAATACAGTGGATCGCCCGGCAGAGGACGCAAGTGCAGCATTCCGATGACCGGCTTTTCGGTCTTGAACATCGAGGTTAGAAACGACATAACGTGCTCCTTCATAGGGTTATCGCGGGGACGTTACTCCCCCAGCACTTCGACGTACACTTTTCGCTTCTGCGGACCGTCAAACTCCGCAAGATAGATGTTCTGGGCACCTCCACACACGATGTGGCCATCTTGGACGGGAAAGAAGCAACTGTTTCCACAAATCATGCTCTTGATATGCCCACAGGAGTTGTTGCCGGTGGCTCCATAGCTCGGCAGGAAGTGTGCATGCGCATAGGGGGCATCGAGCGGGGCGATGCGATCAAGCGTCTCCATAAGATCCGTCTCCACGCAGGGCAGTCCCTCGTTTACCACGATTCCACAGGTCGTATGCGACAAAATAATCGCTGCCAAGCCATTGGTCACCGAGCTGCGTTCGATGGCAGCGTGCACGTCTTCGGTAATATCGATGAACTGGTCCGGAGCAGTCGATAGATAGCTCAATGTCTCGAGCGTCACCATGTTTACTCATCCCCTTCAAGAAAACGCAGGGCATTACCCCAGTAGAGCCTTTCTCGCGCATCATCGCGCATGGGCACGGTATCGAGCGCCCGCTTGAGTTTGAATGCACGGAAGCGCGGCGTATTGCTGGCGAACATCACTTGGTGCGATAGCGCGCGCTCATACCACAGCGGCCCCATATCGACCGTGAAAAGACGCTGCATCATCTCCTCGGGCGAATCGATGTAAGTGATAGAGGTGTCCGTGTAGCAGTTGGGATACTTGAGCAGCATCGCCACGGTCTCGCGTACCCAGGGCCAGCCAAAGTGAGTCAAACTAAAGCGCACATTTGGATGCGTTGCGATTGTGTGCTCAAATGCAAGCGGGTTACTGCGCGAGAGCTCTGCGCCAGGCTCCCAAGACATACCGGCATGGAAAACCACCGGCTTGTTATAGCGCTCGCACAGCTCGTAAAGCGGCTCGGCCACAGCATCATCGGGGGCAAAACCCTGCTTTGCAGGATGCAGGCAAAGCCCCTTTGCCCCCAACGCGGTAAAGGCGCGCTCCAATTCGTCTGCGGCACCGCTCACCTGCGGGTCTACGCTCGCAAATCCCCACAGACGATCGGGATGCGCGGCAACCAGCATGGCAATCTGGTCGTTGGTGCCAAAGTGCCCTCCGCATGCCGTGGTTACATCGAGCGGCATGAGCAAGCTCTTCTGCACATCGCAGACGTCCATCTCGACTTGAAGCTCGTCCCAATCCATGGGACCCATATGCCCCATACCAAATTCTCGTGACCAAAAACCGAATCCATCAGGCTCATCACCCGGCGTACAGATCTCGCCGTAGAGCATGGGCTGAACCAACATGTCGATAACCATTTCGTACTCCTTTCCAGGCATTTGACCCTAGTACGGCTCAAACGAACCAATCACTCGGGACGACAGCTCAGCGCCCGCCTTCATACACGCCGGAATATCAAGGCCATCGATCACGCCCTTGGTAAACCCGGCAATATACGAGTCGCCGGCACCCACGGTATTAACGACCTTCTCCGCCGGTACGATCCCGCACTCATAGAAGCGCTCACCGTCATAGGCAATGCTTCCCTTCTCGCCAAGCGTAGCAACCGCAACGCGCGGTCCCAATTCCTGCACGTGGCGTACCCAGTCTCGCAGCTCCGGAGTGTCCTCTTCAAACGACATGAATGCATAGTCAACGTAAGGAAAATGATTCTCGCAGGCATATTCGGGATCCTGGCTGAACACCGAGAAGTCCATAACCACCGTCTTGCCCGCATCATGCCATTCGGGCAGGAGGTCCAAACAATTGCCAAACAGGTCGGTATGAATGATGTCATGCTCTAGGATAAACGCCCGGTCATCTTCATTCGGACGATATGTCTCCATTACGCCATCGATTGCCTCGAGATGCACGCGATCGACGCCGTCTTTCAATGCCATGAGCATCACCGAGGTGTCGCCATCCTCCACCCGCAGATGTGAGATATCGAGCCCCTCAGCGGCCAGCGCCTCTCTCATCTTGTCTCCGTACTTGTCCTTGCCGACAACCGACACGGCGGATACCGAAACGCCCATTCG
>WGSQ01000254.1 GCA_014871605.1 Collinsella sp.
CGGAACATCCTATCGGGGAGCTGGGTATGGCGAAATACTCAGTTTTCGAGATAATAACAAGGTCAGACTAATGCCAGATTGAATGATTCGATAAGGTCAGGTGATAGACCCATGCTTGACTACAATTTGGAAAAACGCGGCGAAGCATCGCTCTATGAGTATGTTTACCAGCAAATTCGAGATGATATTGTTGCTGGCCGTATTGCGGCGGGGGAGCATCTGCCGTCTAAGCGCGCCTTTGCGAGTCATCTGGGTATCAGTGTCATTACCATCGAGAATGCATATAGCCAGTTGCTTGCCGAGGGTTATATTTGCTCAATGCCGCGTCGTGGCTACTACGCCTGCGAGCTTCCGGATGCACCGGTTTTGGCTTCGGCTGCGGAGGGCATCGACCGAGATGCCGTCTCTGTGGGCCCCAGCGCGCATGATGTCAACGGACAGATCGAGCGATTTGATGCGCTTTCTCCTTCCGCTTTGGAGGCGGCGCGGCTTTGGCAAAGTGCGCTACGGGCGACGCTGGCATCCGAAGACGAACGCGAAATCTTTTCGCCCGCACCGGCGCAGGGCACCGCTCGACTGCGACGTGCGATTGCGCACCATCTGCGCGGGACAAGGGGCATGAATGTCAATCCCGACAATATCGTTATCGGTGCGGGCGCCCAGCTGCTCGATACCATGTTGGTTCAGTTGCTTGGCGCGGACAAGGTGTATGCCGTCGAGGATCCAGGCTATTTGCGCTTGACGCGCATCTATCAGGCCATGGGTTGCGAAGTGCGGCATGTCCCGTTGGATGCTGAGGGCGTGGACTTGAGCGCGCTGCAGAAAACCGGGACCGATGTCCTTCACCTGATGCCGTCTCATCAGTATCCGACCGGTCTTGTGACGAGCATTGCACGTCGCTATGCGTTGCTGAGCTGGGCCGCCGAGCGGCCAGGTCGGTATCTCATCGAAGACGACTTTGATTGTGAGTTTCGCCTTGCCGGCAAGCCGATTCCCGCGCTCGCGTCGATCGATGCCGCTCAATCGGTCATCTATACCAACACGTTTTCGAAGAGCCTTTCATCGGCGTTGCGTTTGGCGTACATGGTGTTGCCCGATGAGCTGATGGAACGGTTTGGGCGCGACCTTGGTTTTTACGCTTCGTCGGTGAGCTCTGTTGACCAGGTCGCTTTAGCGCGCTTGCTGGAATCGGGTGATTACGAGCGGCATGTGAACCGCGTGCGCGTGCGTGCTCGCGAGGCACGCGATGGCCTGGCAGCGCTTGTACGGAAAGCGTTTCCGGCAGGGGAGGTCTCGATCGAGCATGCAGACGCGGGCCTTTACTGCGCTGTTGCCCTGGCCGAGGACAAGGCGGGGGAGAGTTTCGCGAAGGCTCTCGCTGACGCTCGTATTTCCTATGTCAACATCGCCGATTGCCTGTGGACGGCTGATCGGGCATCGACTAAGAACGCTCCATCTCGCGTCCTCATACAATACGACGACCTGAGCCCTCAGTCGCTCAGCGTTCTTCAAGAACATCTGCAATAAGCCCACGAAGAAGGCCCGAACCATGCGGTCCGGGCCTCATCGAGCTAGAGGTTATGTCTCAGGTTGCTGGCTTAGCCGAAGTAGCGCTTGAGCAGGCCGGCGAAAGCCTTGCCGTGGCGAGCCTCGTCGCGAGCCATCTCGTGCACGGTGTCGTGGATGGCATCGAGGCCAGCGGCCTTGGCGCGCTTAGCAAGATCGGTCTTGCCGGCGGTGGCGCCGTTCTCGGCCTCAACGCGCATTTCGAGGTTCTTCTTGGTGGAGTCGGTCACGACCTCGCCCAGGAGCTCGGCGAACTTGGCGGCATGCTCTGCCTCCTCGTGGGCAGCCTTCTCCCAGTACAGGCCGATCTCGGGATAGCCCTCGCGATGAGCGACGCGAGCCATGGCCAGGTACATACCGACCTCGGAGCACTCGCCCTCAAAGTTGGCGCGCAGGTCGGCAACGATGTCCTCAGAGACGCCCTCCATCTTGGCGACGCCCACGACGTGCTCGGCAGCCCACTCGAGCTGGCCCTCCTCCTGCTTCAGGAAGCGAGAACCGGGAACGCCGCACTGGGGGCACTTAAAATCCTCGGGCAGCTGGTCGCCGTCGAACTCTTCCACATAACCGCAAACGGGGCAAACAAACTTCATGATTCGATCCTTTCGATCGATGGCGATGGCGCGCTCGTCCGGTCCCGTAAGGGCCCTCTCCGGACGTGCGTCTTGACGAGTTCTATTATCCATAAATG
>WGSQ01000255.1 GCA_014871605.1 Collinsella sp.
GGGGGCCCACGCCATCTTTTATCAGCCAACTCGCTGAAGTATGGTGACGAAGGCGCAAGGCCGAGAGGGGTTATCAAAGCCGACATCCCGCAGCCGCGAAGCGGCGAGGACGTCGGCGTGATAACCCCGCAGGCCTCGCGCCGACGGGAAGGAACCTACTTCACGACCAAAATGTCGCAGTCGGTGTTGCGTAGCAGGAACGTCGAAATCGAACCCAGGAGCGCATACTTGATCGAGGACAGGCCGCGGGCGCCGCAGAGCACCAGATCGGGCTTGACCACGTCGAGCATCTCATCCTTGAGCGTCTCACGAATGCGGCCGGTACGAATCATGACCTCGACCTCGGGAATGTCGGGATTGGCCTTGGCCTCCTCGAGTTGCTTGGCGATGGAGTTGTTAAAGGCCTCCTCCAAGCCGTTGACCAGGTCGACCGGATAGGAACCGGCGCTCTCGAGCGCAGTGGAGTCGATGACGTGGCCGATGATCAGCTTAGCGCCGTTGTTCGCGGCGACCTTGATGGCGCGTGCGAGCACAAAATCCTGCTGCTCAGTACCGTCGAGTGAAACAAATACCTTGGTATAGCCCTCGTTCATGGTTTCCTCCTTGGTCTATCGCACGGGCGTGGGGCTCGTGCGTCGGGCGGGCGCGGGCGCGTTGGCCGCCGGACACTTTATCTTGTTGCAGTTATACCCAAGGATTTCGGTTTGACCGCTCGCAATTCTGTGAACGGGCGAGTTTTTTGGTAAGGGTAGGCGCAGGTGCGCCGCCAACGGTTGATAATGGGACATCGCCCGCACCGTCCGCAGAACAATATCGGCGGGTGTCTAACGAGGGGGTCCCTTTGGATATCATCGAGCTTCTAAAATCTGCCTTCATGGGCCTGGTCGAGGGCATCACCGAATGGCTGCCTGTTTCGTCGACCGGTCACATGATCTTGGTGGACGAGTTCGTCAAGATGAACGTGAGCGAGACGTTCTGGAATATGTTCCTGGTCGTGATTCAGCTCGGCGCCATTCTGGCTGTCTGCGTCCTGTTCTTCCATGAGCTCAACCCGTTCTCGCCCAGCAAGGGCAAGGAGGGCCGTCGCGACACCTGGGTGCTGTGGGGCAAGATTGTGCTCGGCTGCATTCCCGCCGCGGCGATCGGTCTGCCGCTTAACGACTGGATGGAGGAGCATTTCTACAATGCTCCCGTCGTGGCGCTGGCGCTCATTGTGTACGGCGTGCTGTTTATCGTGATTGAGAACTGGCGCGCGAACAAGCGCGAGGAAATGGCCGTTGCCGGTTCGTTTGGTTCGCGTGCTGTGGTGGCGGGCGGACGTCCCGCCGGTGCGCACTTTGCGGCGCCCGCCGCGGCTACCGCTGAGGATGAGGACGATGACGAGAATTTGGACTTTGGCTCCATCGCCACGCTCGAGGACCTGAGTTGGAAGACTGCGCTGGGTATCGGCTGCTTCCAGGTGCTTTCGCTGGTGCCTGGTACGTCTCGTTCCGGTTCTACCATCATCGGTGGCCTGCTTTTGGGCTGCACGCGTTCGGTGGCGTCCAAGTTTACGTTCTTCCTGGCCATCCCTGTCATGTTTGGCGCGAGTGCGCTCAAACTGGTCAAGTACTTCATCAAGGGCGGTACGTTCGGCGCCAACGAGGTCGCAATCTTGGGCGTGGGCTGTGTTGTGGCCTTTGTGGTTTCGCTCATCGCCATCAAGTGGCTCATGGGTTTCGTCCGCCGTCACGACTTTAAGTGCTTCGGTGTTTACCGCATCATCCTGGGCATCGTGGTGCTCGCGTACTTCTTTGTCCTGGAGCCGATGCTCGGCCTGTAACTTGGTTGACGCTGCGTGGCGGCCAGAGCGACAACTTGTCATTCAAAGAGGGCGGCATGACCAAAAGGTCTATGCCACCCTCTTTTCATGTCAATTTGTTCGCTCTGGCCGCCGCTCGCTGGCTGCTGCCATGACATCGGCGGTTTCGTGATTGTCAATAGATTGGTGCAGACTAACCTGACCCCATTGCACCAAATTCGCTGGGGTGGGCCTGACGGCGGCGCACGGAGTCGCGGTGTGATTTGCGTCGGTGTCCGCGCGGCTCGGTATACTGGTACGGCTCAAACTATGGCGCTGCCCGCAGGCGCGCCGTCCGTCAGATGAGGAGTCGCCCATGACCCAGCCCCTGCCCTGGGAAAAGAA
>WGSQ01000256.1 GCA_014871605.1 Collinsella sp.
TCATCACAGCAAACATCAACAGAGCAACCAACAGGACCCTCGTCAATAACCTTCCCATCCGAAGGCAACACATTAACAACAGCCATACCAAAACTCCAAGTCACTAGAACGCTTGAAGCCCATTGTAGCGAGATAAAAAGAAAGCCCCAACAAGGGAGCCATCAACACCGCCGAACGGTAATCAAAAAATGAATTCAGCCCAGTAACCCTGTAGCGAGTTAACGAAGGAGGCCCCGTTCACCCGAAGCTTTTCCCATTGCGCGACTTCTGGCAAAGCCAGGTGAGCGCAAGGGAAAAGCGTAGGGTGAACGGGCCTCCGACGGGAAAGTTAAACCGCTACTTACGCCTTGTTGACGGAGCCAAACTCCTCCATGAGCTCCTTGGTGCGGGCAACGATGTTGTCGCGACCAGGCTTGAGGAGCTTGCGGGGGTCAAAGCCCTTGCCCTGCTGATCCTTGCCGGCCTCGATGTACTCGCGAACGCCCTTGGCAAAGACGAGCTGCAGATCGGTGTTGACGTTGATCTTGGAGATACCCAGGGAGATGGCCTTCTTGATCTGATCCTCGGGGATGCCGGTGCCACCGTGCAGGACGAGGGGCAGGTCGCCGGTCTGAGCCTTGATCTCGCCCAGGCGCTCGAAGGAAAGGCCAGCCCAGTCGGCAGGGTACACGCCGTGGATGTTGCCGATACCGCAGGCGAGGAAGTCGACGCCCAGGTCAGCAATCTGCTTGCACTCAGCGGGGTCAGCGAGCTCGCCGTTGGAGGTCACGCCGTCCTCGGTGCCGCCGATGCCGCCGACCTCGGCCTCGATGGACATGCCCTTGGAGTGGGCAAGCTCAACGAGCTCCTTGGTGCGGTCGAGGTTAAGCTGGAAGGTCTCCTCGTGAGAGCCGTCATACATGATGGACGTGAAGCCGGCCTCGATGCACTTGAAGCAGTCCTCGTAAGAACCGTGATCGAGGTGAAGGGCGACGGGAACGGTAACGCCCGTGGCCTCGACGGCAGCCTTGACCATGTCGGCGCAGACCTTGAAACCGCCCATCCACTTAGCGGCACCAGCGGTGCACTGAAGGATCAGCGGAGACTTGGCCTCCTCGGCGGCCTGGAGAATAGCCAGGGTCCACTCGAGGTTGTTGGTGTTGAAGGCACCGAGACCGTACTTGCCGGCCTCGGCCTTCTTGAGCATGTCTGCTGCGTTGACGAGCATAAAAGAAACCTCCTGTAAGGTTGCTCCGATAACGCTTGAGATTTTACCACGACATACCCGAGCATAAACGTTCGTTTGTTCACGAATACCATCCGATTGGACAAATTTTGACCGTTTGCCCCACAGAATCGACCCACTGGGGAAAATATCTTGACGATTGAGCGGTCTTCGTGGTTCGACAGACGGCTTCGAGCCTACATCTGCATAAACGGGTTCTGCATAAGTTCGCGCGCCATCGTGGTCGAATCGCCATGGCCCGTCAAGCAAACGGTATCGGGCGGAAGCATCTTGGCAAGTTTGGAGAGCGAGCGCATAATCGCCGCCTCGTCACCGCCGGAAAGATCGGTGCGACCGTGGCTGCCCGGGAAAAGCGTGTCGCCCACAAAGGCGATGTTCCCCTGCTCGGTCGCGGCGAACAGGACGATGCCGCCCGGCGTATGCCCCGGTGCCTCGATCACCTGCAGGCAGACGTCGCCCACCTCGATTGTATCGCCCTCGGCAAGCAAACGCGTCGGCTCACCCGGATCGGGTGTCTCGATACCCCACATGGCGCGCTGCTCCTCGATATTTGCGCGAGGTACCGTCACGTCCTTAGCGCACAACTCATATAGTGCGCTGTCGCCAACGACAGCTCGAACCCCGGCAACCCCGCCAACATGGTCGGCATGACCGTGCGTGCAGACAGAGCCGAGTACGCGCACCTCGGGATGCGCGGTGCGGATATGCTCCACAAGACGCTCGCCCTCCCACGCCGGATCGACGATTAAGCACTCGTCATTCGAAATCACGGCGTAACTGTTGGTCTGAATCGGGCCGTTGACGAGTGCCTCAATCGAAGCTGCACCTCGGGGTGTCAGGTCCAAAGTCATATCGCCCATGCGCATACCCTCCTTCTAAAATACGTTCGAGGCACCAAACGATGCCTCGAACGTAACCGATATCTATGCTG
>WGSQ01000257.1 GCA_014871605.1 Collinsella sp.
TAGGTCACGAACACGCAGCTCACCAGCAGCAAAATCTTCTCGATGCGCTGGAAACTACCCGACATGGTAAGCATCCACACCAGCAGCGCCACCAACGGCACCGAGATGCTCGCCGGCACGCCAAAGAGAGCAAGGCCGCTGGCGATGCCCGCAAACTCCGAAATGGTCACAGCCGTGTTGGCGATCAACAGCGCCGCCATAGCAAGTACACTCTTGCGCACGCCAAAGCGCTCGCGAATGAGCGATGCCAGGCCCTTGCCCGTGACGCAGCCGCAGCGCGCCGCGGTCTCCTGCGTCACGATGAGCAGCACAGTCATGACGGGAAGCATCCAGAGCATCTTGTAGCCATAGCTGGCACCCGCGCTGGAATACGTTGCAATGCCGCCGGCGTCATTGCCCGAAAGCGCCGCCAGCAGACCGGGGCCCATAGCGCCAAAGATGGCCGCGATGGTCAACTTTTGCTTGGTGCCCGACTTTTGCTTGGTATTTTGCACGCGACCACCTAACCCATGACCGACATGGTGAGCAGCACCGCAGCGGCGCAGTACGCTACGCATGAGATCATGACGGCAATAACGTTCATGGCGGTGCCCGACGTGTTGAGGTCATGCTCGTCACGCCAGAACAGCACCATCAGGTAAATCACGGCACTCATGTTGCCAACCAGGCAAATGATGGCAGCGATATTAAAGCACCCGGTAAAGAGTTGCTCCTCAAACATGGGCGCATCGGGGAACGCAGCGGTGCGCACCAGCTGGGCGCACAGGTAGGTCACGAGTGACAGAATCAGGCCCATGCCCGTGCTCTGGAAGAAGAACCCCAGATACGGCTTGGGCTCGTCGTCGTGACCGTCATACTCCAGGAAGTAGTTCTTGACGAACGACACCATGCGCGAGGCCGCCAGCAGTACGAGCGGCATGGCGCACATGGGGAACACCACCAGATGCGCGGAGCCGAGCGCCGTTCCCAGCACGGTCGCCATGATGCACGACGCAATGCCCCATACAACAACCCAGTACTGGCGATGCACGAACCAGCTGAGCACGTTCGTCGAGTCGTCCGACGCGCTATCACCCGATCCGACACCGGCGATCTGCAGGTCCTCCTGATGCTCCTCGGCGATAACGTCCATGGCGTCGTCGAAGGTTACGATACCCAGGATATGACGGTTCTCGTCGCAGACAGGGATGGCAACCAGGTCGTACTTGGTCATCTCGTCCGTTACGTCTTCCTGGTCCTCGTCGGGCGACACATAGACCAGGTCGCGATAGGCCAGCTGACCCAGCGTGGCGTCGCGGTCGGCTACGATCAGCGTGCGCAGCGAAAGCACGCCGGTCAGCATTCCGCTCGGATCCTCGGTATAGACGTAGTAGACGCTCTCGAAGTCCTCGTCGAGCTCGCGAATCGCCTCGATGGCGTCACCGACCGTTGCCGTGGCGGGCAGGGAGACAAACTCCGAGGTCATGATGCGGCCGGCGGTGTTGTCCTCATACCCCAGCAGGTTACGAATCGCCTTCTCCTCCTTGACGCCCATCAGGCGCAGGAGCTTCTCGGCCTTCTCGTAATCGAGCTCGTCGATCAGATCGGCGGCGTCGTCCGGGTCCATCATGGCCAGCATCGACGATGCGTCGGTGTCGGACAGGCCCTCGAGCATCTCGGTCATAAGCTCGTCGTCATCGAACTCCGAGATGGCCTCGGCGGCCTGGGCAGTATCGAGCTGCGCAAACACCTGCGCACGCAGGCGCGGGTCGAGCTGCTCGATAATGTCGGCGATGTCGGCAGGGTGCAGCTCGCCGAGCGTCTTGTGCGACACCGAGAGTTGAATGTTCTTGGTCGAGCGGTCGAGCAGGTCCATGTAGGACCAAGCGATGATGTCCTCACTGAGCGGCTTGCCCAGGTGCTTCATAAAGCCTTCGACGATATGCTCGAGCGCGGGGCTGATGGCGCGTAGCAGACCGCGGGCACCGACCTCGGCGCCCAGCAGGCGCAGCTGGTTTTCGCCCGACATGGAAAACTTGATGTCGTTGACGCGCACGACCTTCATGCCCTGCGTGTCGACGATCTGCTTGTTGAGCACGTCGCGCGCCAGCAGGAGCTCGGTCGGCTGCAGGTACGAAAAACGGATTTCGGTGGCCGACGTCTTAAGGTGTA
>WGSQ01000258.1 GCA_014871605.1 Collinsella sp.
TGCAGCGGCACCAGGTCCACGTTGACAAACTCGTCATCATCGGGGTTGGGCGCATCAAACTCGAGCTTGGTAGCCAAGTAGATGTGGATGATCTCATCGCAAAAACCGCAGGACGTGACAATCGACGTCAAAAAGCGAATACGACCAGCCCTAAAGCCCGTCTCCTCATGCAGTTCGCGCTTGGCGCAATCGAGCGGATCCTCGCCCGGGTCGAGCTTGCCGGCGGGAATCTCGACCGTCACGCGGTCGATGGCGGTGCGGTACTGACGCACCAGTACGATCTTGCCGCTCTCGGTAAGCGCCACAACGGCCGCCGCGCCCGGATGGCGAACGATATCGCGGGCGCTGCGGTGACCGTTGGGCAGCTCAACTTCAAGACGGTGGACGTCAAGGATCTTGCCCTTCCAGGCGCACTCCTCCGAAAGAATCTTCTCGTGCAGCTCGGCATCGTGCGGGTCGTCGTCGCCCAGCACCAGCGCCGGCTCGTCAGCGACCTCGCCACCCGGCTCGCCCTCGGCGTGCCCATACATGCGGCTGTCCTCTTCGACGATTTGCGCGTCCACGAGCTCTTCGTTCTTCTCGTCCATCCGTCTCATCCCTCTCGGATTTTAGGCATCCCAGGCGTCGCGGCCGCGCAGCGCGCGCAGGCCGATGTCGTGACGCAGGGTCTTGCCCTCAAAATCAATCTTCTCGCAGGCCTCGTAGGCAAGGTTGCGAGCGTTCTCGAACGTGTCGCCCAGCGCGGTCACGGCAAGCACGCGGCCACCATTGGTCACGAGCTGGCCGTCCACCACGGCAGTGCCCGCGTGGTACACGGTCACGTTCTCCATGGCCTCAGCGTCGGCGATACCGGTGATGACCTTGCCTTTCTCGTAGCTTCCGGGATAACCCGCGCTCGTCAGGACAACGGCCACGGCCCACTCGTCGCGCCAATCGAGTTCAATCTGATCGAGCTCGCGGTTGGCACAAGCCAGCATGACCTCGACCAGGTCGTTCTTAAGGCGCGGGAGCACGACCTGCGTCTCGGGATCACCAAAGCGGGCATTGAACTCCAGCACCTTGGGGCCGGCAGGCGTGAGCATAAAGCCGCCGTACAAGCAGCCGCGGTAGTCGATACCCTCGGCAGCAAGCTCGGCCACGGTCTGCTCCATGACCGCCACCATCGTGGCGTGCTCCTCGTCGGTCACGATGGGCACCGGGCTGTAGACGCCCATGCCGCCGGTGTTGGGGCCCTTGTCGCCCTCGAGCGCGCGCTTGTGGTCCTGCGAGGTGGTCATGGGACGCACGGTCTTGCCGTCGGTAAAGGCCAGCAGCGAGCACTCGGGGCCGGTCAGCATCTCCTCGATAACCACGGTGTTGCCGGCATCGCCAAAGGTGCCACCAAAGCACTCGCGCACGGCCTCCTCGGCCTGCTCAAGTTCGGTCGCCACGATAACGCCCTTGCCCGCGGCAAGGCCGTCGGCCTTCACGACCAGCGGGGCGCCCTGCTCGCGCACGTAGGCGAGAGCCGAGGCCTCGTCAGTAAACGAGCCATAGGCGGCCGTCGGGATGTTCGCGCGCTCCATGAGCTGCTTGGAGAACAGCTTGGAGCCCTCCATCTGAGCGCCCTCGGCACCCGGGCCAAAGCAGGGAATACCCGCCGCGCGCACGGCGTCGGCCACGCCCGCCACGAGCGGAGCCTCGGGGCCAATTACCACGAGTCCGCATCCGTGGCTCTGAGCAAACGCCGCCACGGCCGCAGGATCGCAGTCGTCGAGAACAACGTTCTCGCCACAGCTCGCGGTGCCGCCGTTGCCCGGCGCGATGTAGAGCTTGCCGGCGCGCGGTGATGCCGCGAGCTTAGCTGCCAAAGCATGCTCACGGCCGCCGCTGCCCAACAACAGGATGTCGATGGTTTGAGTGTCCGCCTTCAAGGGTGCCTCCTCTATGGATTAACGGCTCGCTCCGCGCGAGCCCTTTGCAAGCAAATATACCCCTCGGCCGCCCGCTTGGGCTGCAAAGGGGTATATCGCAATAACCAAATAGTCCCGATTACTTCCAGAATCGGTTGATGATCTGCTCGCGACCAGCGCCAACGCCAATGAACGTCACGCGGGTGTGTGCCAGATCCTCGATAAACGCCACGTAGTCCTGAGCCTCCTGCGGCAGCTC
>WGSQ01000259.1 GCA_014871605.1 Collinsella sp.
GTCATGGCCGTGCGGCCCTTCTTGGTCATGAGGTTTCGGGCAGAAAGCCCCAGCGCCGTCACAAAGCTCATCGAGGTTTTGCGCGTAGGCTTTGCCTCGCGACGCGCGGCCTTGGCAGCATCAAAGGGGTCGGAATCGTCGGTGATCTTGCCGTCCGCCAGATTGACGATACGCGTGGCGTACTGATACGCCAGCTCGGGATTGTGCGTGACCATGATAACCAGGCGGTCGCGCGCAACGTCTTTGAGCAAATCCATAACCTGTACGGATGTCGTTGAATCCAAAGCGCCGGTCGGCTCGTCGGCCAGCACAATCTCGGGATCATTGATCAGAGCACGGGCGATGGCCACGCGCTGCATCTGCCCGCCCGAAAGCTGGCTCGGGCGCTTGTTAACGTGCTCGCCCAGGCCGACTTTCTCCAACGCCTCGCGCGCACGTTGGCGGCGCTCGGCATGCCCCACGCCCGTGAGCGTGAGCGCCAACTCCACGTTTTCCAAAATGGTCTGATGCGGAATGAGGTTATAGCTTTGGAACACAAAGCCGATGCGGTTGTTGCGATAGGCATCCCAATCGCGATCGTGAAAGTCCTTGGTCGAGATGCCGTCGATGAGCAGGTCGCCGGAATCGAAATGATCAAGTCCACCGATAACGTTGAGCATCGTGGTTTTACCCGAGCCCGAGGGGCCCAGAATGGCCACGAACTCGTTATCCCGAAAAGACAGGCTTACGCTGTCGAGCGCCACCTGGGTAAACGACTGCGTAACGTACCTTTTGCAAATTCCTTTGAGCTCCAACATGGACGGCAACCTCTCCTGCGCAGGCACCCTGCCCGCTCTCCCCCGCCGTTCGTATTCGACGCGTTTGTCCTACTCTATCCCCATTTTTCACCGACACCAGTGAGGAATGTAGGGAACCGCGCCAAAAAACGAACGGGACGGCGCCCAAAAAAGAGGCCCCAAGTGGGGCCTCTATATGGTGGAGATTATCTTGAAAGGCAGCGGACTACTCCGCACAGCGACACACGATCCTCGCGATGCTTTACGTGTTTTTTACTGCTCGCTATTCGCAATCGCCTGGTCGATAAGTTTGTTGAGTGCTGCGCGCTGCTCGGCGGAGCTGATGGCTCCCACGATGGGCTCCCCTACGATGTTGCCATTCTGATCGATGACATACGTTGTCGGGAACGAGAACAAATTTGACGTGAACTTACCGGCCTCGCTATCCGACTTGAACCAGATGTTCTTATACGTCACGCCCTTCTTGCTCAGCACGTCCTTGGCATCTGCAATCTCGCCCTTGTTGCCATCGAGCGTAAAGGAATTGACGCCCACGACCTGGCCGCCCTTCTTGGCAAGCTCCTGATTCAGTTTCTCAAGATCGCCCAGCTCGCTCACGCACGGCTTGCAAGTGGTAAACCAGAAGTTCATGACGGTGACCTTGTTCTTAGAGAACAGCTCGTCGCTGTTCACGTCGTTGCCATCCAGGTCCTTGCCCGTAAAGCTGGGGAACTTCGTCTCCCCGCTCTCGCCGTTGGTCATGCCTGCGGTCGAGGCATCGACGCTCTCCCCCTCGCCGGGCGTGCTGCCGCATCCGGGAAACTCCTTCTCCAGCGCCATGAGCTTATCCTCGATCTCCTTGACCTGCTGTGCGCCGGCCTTAAGCGTCTTGAGCTCGTCAGCCGTAAACTGATCCTTGGCGCCCTCGATGGTATCAAGCAAAAAGTCGCCGTAATTGCTATCGTCCTCAATCATTGCCGAGTCTTTATTTGCAGCATTGAATACCTTTTCCCATAGGGCGTTATCGCTCGCAAAGATCTCGTTTTCCTTTTGCAGCAGCTGCTGGTACAGCTCGGCCGCCTCCTCGGCGCTCGACGGCTTTTGTGCCACAAGCTCGGCAATCTGCGCATCGCCGCTCGTGGCATCCTTCGCGTCGCCCTTGGGGGCAGAGCACGCCGCGAGAGTCAGCGCCAGCACGGGCAGCATCAACAGGGCCGCAATTTTCGACAGTTTCATGGTTCCTCCGTTGTATCGAAGCTTAATAGGTACCTATTTGTTTTCGCAGTCCTGCGCGGACTGCGCGGTCTTGTCGCCCGTCACGCCCAGCCCGTAGCGAAAGCTAATGGCATCGACGGGGCAC
>WGSQ01000026.1 GCA_014871605.1 Collinsella sp.
AAAACCGCAGGTCAGCGGAACTCAAAACAGGGGTCTGGCCGGCAATGCTCTGATTTTCCCCGCACTTCCGGAATTGCCCGACGGAAGTATGCGGCAAATTCTGGAACCCTCGAGCACACCGCCTTTTTCGGGTAAAGAAGCAGCATGTAGAAGCGTTGCCGCTATCCAGTGTGGTTGACGTGTCTAGAATTTGCCGCACACTTCCGGATTTTGCATAAGCTCGACTGGTTTGTTTATCGATTGGGGCAGATGAATCTTGTCTGGACCTCGTTATATGTATTTAAATGGATGAACTTAACTTAACCTATAAGTTAAGTTCATCTAGAAATGGGAGGTGCCCTTTGGCAGAAGGATATGAACTTGTCGAATATAGAGACCTCAAGGGTCGACCGTTTTGGGAATTGACGGCTTCTCCCGACAACTCTCAATTCCAGAAAATGTTGTCAGATCCTAAGCGGAAATTAACCGCTCGAACAATGATCGGCCAGAATAGCACGTCAGCTTCTGGAGCCTGGGCGCTGACTTTTATGCCTGGCTTCTGAAACGGAGAATACAATGAATAAAGTAGATCTATCTGATTTTTATGCCGAAACAGAAAGTAGCGAAACGCGCGCTTATGAACATGCACTAGATATTGAGTTTATTGTTCATCGCGAAATGAAACGTTTGGGATTGAGCAAAAGTGGGCTGGCAAATCGTATGGGCATAAGCCTTCAGTCGCTTTCTAAGCTCTTGAATTCTCAACCTAATATGACTCTAAAGACCATTGCTAAGTTCGAACTTGCTCTGGGCATTAAGATCGTTCCACAGGTTATCGTCAGCTATTCCAAAGAACTGCCGTTTCTTTCATCTAACTATTCCGCGCGAGAGCAATGTACATTGCCTGGCATTTTCCTCGCAGAGCTGTCAGCAGATTGCGATGTGCCTTTTCAGAGCGAATAGCAGCTTCTCAATGAGCCTGGGTCGGACGAGTTGCCACCCCCACATCCTCTAAAAAAGTTCTTAAAACAGCCTTAAAGGCGCCCCAGCTCGCGTTGACAGCGTACAATACGCATGTTTGACTATGACAAATGTGGATTTTAGGGGAGGGGTGCGCCATGGAGGTGCTGGTTGTTGGCAACACCGCATATGTTGACGATGACTTTTGTGCCAAGGCGTTCCCCGGGGACCATGTGCAGGTCGTCGCTGCCGCGGAAGCACGCCGCGATGAGTCATCGCCCCATGCCTCGTGGAAAGAGCTTCTGCAACACCTGGATCAGGCCTACGAGTTCGAACGCGTGGTCTACCTGTCTAATTACCTTACCCCGCATACCGATATCGTGGGCGATATCGAGCTGTTGCGCTCGGTCTTTCGTGCGTGCGCGGGTCGCCGGGTCCAACTGCTGTATGTAGCGGGGCCCGCGGGTGCCGAGGGTGCCGCCGATGCCGCGGGGCGAACGGGCAAGGGCATTATCGCGCACGCAGCCAACGACCTGTGCCGCTACTACGCTGCTCGCGAGGGCGTTCAGACCAAGATCCTGCGCGTGCCGTTCCTGTATACCGCGTCTGCCGCACTGGAGGACCCGTTTTTGGTGCCGCTGTTCGACGCGTGCTCAACCGGATCGGTCGCTCTGCAGGGCGCGCAGGATGCGGCGTTTCCCCTGCTGTGTGCCGAGGAGCTTGCGGTGCTGGTGCGCCGCATCTTCGATAGTTGGGATGGTAACTTTGAGACGCTCGACGTTGCCGATACCTTCCATCACACGGCGGGTGAGGTGGGCGAGGCCCTCAAGGCGCTGTTCCCCGGCCTTGCCGTTGCCTATGGCGATTCTGCCGGCTACGCCCTGCCCGCCAGCGACGTCGCTCGCGTGCGCTATGGCTGGTTTCAGCGCTATGACTTGCTGCGCGATCTCTCGACCATTCAAGCTCGCTGGGGCGCTGGACGCATCAAAAAGATCAACCCGCTGCGTGCCGCCATCGACCGCATCCAGATGCGCGCGCTGCCTATTAAATGCCTGGAGACGGGCGTTGCCTGGGTTCTGTTCGAGGTACTGGAGCATCTGTTCTCACAATCGGTCCAGCTCAACGTGCTCGATTATCGCCTGCTCTACGTGGTGCTGATCGGCACGCTGTATGGCTTGGACTTTGGCCTGGTTGCGGCGCTGCTGGCGTCGGTGGGTTTGGCAGCCAGCTACTTTACTCAGTACGGCTATACCTTCCAGGGTCTGTTCTACGAGCCGTCCAACTGGCTACCGTTTATTGCGTACTTTGTGGTGGGTGCCGTGTGCGGCTATGTGCAGCTGCGCAACAGCGAAGCCATTAGGGCGGAGCGCGACCAAAACGATCTCGTGCGCAACCGCAATACGTTCCTTACGCAGCTCTACCACGACGCGATCGAGGACAAGCGCGCGTACAGGCGCCAGATCGTGGGTCGCCACGACAGCTTTGGCAAGATCTTTGCCGTGACGCAGGAGCTCGATGTGCTCAACCCGCGCGACATCTATCGCAAGTGCTGCGAGCTTCTGGGCGAGATCCTCGAGAACGATTCGGTGGCGATCTACCATGTTTCGGGCGGGGCATTTGCACGCCTGGTGGCAGCAAGTCCCGCGATTGCCGAAGATGCCGCACGCTCGCTCACGCTTGAGCAGCTTGCACCTCTTTTGGGCGACGGGGGTCGTTCGAACCTGTGGGTGAACCGCGAGCTGACGCCGGGGCTTCCCATGTTTGGATACACGATCGAGCGCGACGGGGCACCCGCCGTGTTGATCTTTGTGCGTAGTGCGGCCGAAAACCAAATGACCCTCTATTATCAAAACCTGTTCCGCATCTTGTGCGGGCTGGTCGAAAGCGCGCTGGGCCGTGCCTTTGACTATGAGGCGGTGGCGCAGGATAAACGCTGCGTTGACGGCACTTGCGTGCTCAAGCAGGCTGCCTTTGGCCAAGAGCTCGCGGCGGAGCAGGCGCTCGCAGATAGCAAGATGGGGAGTTTTTTGCTCCTGCGCGTGGTACCGGGCATGGAGCCTGTCGGCGAGCTGGTGGGCGCAATCGGGTCGGCAATCCGCGAGAGCGACGCGGCGGGCTTGGTCGACGGCGACGTGCTCTACCTGC
The DNA here is from genome assembly GCA_014871605.1 of Collinsella sp. Classification (GTDB taxonomy): domain Bacteria; phylum Actinomycetota; class Coriobacteriia; order Coriobacteriales; family Coriobacteriaceae; genus Collinsella. Next base: position 3,085 of record WGSQ01000026.1, read on the forward strand.
TTATGCGCCAGGCAAAGGCGTGCGATCTGCCCATTATCCGCGAGCGCCTGAGCGCAAAGCAGATTGCGGTGGAGCCCGTCGATGGCGAGGACATCGTGGCGCTGTTGCAACACATCTCTTACACCGGTGACGGTGAGGGGGGTGCCGCTTGATCTCGCTTGTCGTTGCTGCCGTCTTGCTGCTGATTCATGCGCTGGTTTGCCTGATGCTGTGGACGCTCATGAAGCTGGGCCTGCTGCCGGTGCGCGGGCACATGTTGGCTGTGATAGTGCTGGTGCCGCTGTGGGGCCCGTTGCTGGTGGTTCTGCTATCGGCCCGCAGCGCGGTGTTTGGCGAGGGGCTGAAAGAGTCTGCGCTGGAGTCGCTGCGCTTCAACGACGACCTACATCGCAGTATCCTGGTGCACGACCGTGACGCCGATGCAGGCGTAGTGCCGCTCGAGGAGGCGCTCATCGTCAACGACCCGGCATACCGGCGCCGACTAATGCTCTCCATGCTCACCGAGGAGCCCGACGCGTACCTGGCGCAGCTGCAGGCGGCTAAGCTTAATGACGACGTTGAGGTGGCGCACTATGCCGCGACGGCGGTGGCGCAGATCTCCAAGGAGTCCGACCTTAAACTGCAGCAGCTGGAGCGCGCCTTTAAGACGGACCCGAGCGCGCAAAACCTCATCGAATACTGTGATTTTCTTGGTGAATACTTAGGCTCGGGCTTGGCCGAGGGGCGCGTGGCTCAGATTCAGCGCCAACAGTACGCGCGCCTGCTTGCGCGTCGCTGCGAGCGCGAGGATACCCTTGAGCTGCGCATTCGATACGCGACGGCGCTGGCCGATGTCGGACAGATCGACGAGGCGCAGGCCGTGACCGACCAGCTGGTGCTCGACGTGCCCGAGGAGCAGGAGGTTTGGATGCTTTGCCTGCGCCTGGCCGTGATGCGCCGCGACGGTGACGAGGTCCACCGTGTGATCGATGCGATTGACAAGCAACATGTGTATTTGAGCGCCGACAACCGCGAAAAGATGGCGTTTTGGCGCGACGGGGAGGAGGCCAGATGAGCGTGGTGCACCATATCCGCGACCGTGCAGGCCGCTTTCGTTGGATGGGACTCCTCGTGGTGTGGACGGTCTTTATTGCCATGGCCGCCGTGCTGCTGGTGGAGCGTGCCGGCGTGCAGTACAGTGCGGGTCAGCATAAGCTGGGGATGCTTGCCGCCAACGATGCGGTGCCGGCCTCCTCGGCAATCTTTGGCCAAAAGCCCACGTGCCTGGTTATTTCCGATTCCGATCAAGCTGGCGTCGACGACGTTAAAGACCAGTTCGACCAGATTTTGTTGGACATGAAGATCGTCCATCGCGATGTTGATATTGCCACCGACGGTGCGGACGCGATCCCATCGCTCACGTCGTTTGATCGCGTGATTGTGCTTATGCCCTCGCTTGACGGACTGGGTACGCATCTGACCGATCTGATGAGTTGGGTGAGTGCGGGCGGCTCACTCATGTTGGGCATGACGCCAGATAACTCGAACTACCTGCAGGCTATTGCTTCCAAGCTTGGGATCGAATCGGCCGGATATGACTATGCGAAAGCCGAAAGTATCGTTCCGAGCGAGGACTTTATGTTGGGCGGAGGAGAGCGCTACGAGTTCTCGGATCCCTTCGATTCTTCGCTCTCGGTTTCATTGCGCGATACGGCGCACGTATGGGCAAAGACCGGTGACGCGGGCACGCCGCTCATTTGGTCTAACGATTGCGGCAGTGGTCACACCGTGGTGTGCAACATTGGCATCTACGACAAGGTCATGCGTGGGTTCTATGCTTCGGCCGTAAGCTTGCTGGGCGATGCCACGGCCTATCCGGTCATCAACAGCGCCGTGTTCTATTTGGACGACTTTCCTAGCCCCGTGCCCTCGGGCGATGGTACTTATATCAAGCGTGACTACGGCCTTTCCATTGCCGATTTTTACACCAAGGTCTGGTGGCCCGATCTGCAAAAGCTCGCGCAAAAATACGGCATTCGCTATACCGGCGTGATGATCGAAAACTATGAGGACGCGGTCAACCAGACCGAGCCCGCGCGCCAACCCGATACCACGCAGTTTCGATATTTTGGCGGCATGCTGCTGCAGATGGGCGGCGAGCTGGGCTTTCACGGCTACAACCATCAGCCGCTTGCGCTCTGGGACACCGACTATGGTACGTTGTACGTCTACAAGACCTGGAAGAACAAAGAGACGCTCGTCGCTTCGCTTAACGAACTTATCGCGTTTCAAGACGAGGTCCTGCCCAACGCTCATGGCTCGGTCTACGTGCCACCGTCGAATATCCTTTCGGCCCGCGCGCGCCAGCTTATCGGCACCGACGTGCCGCGCATTAAGACTATTGCCAGTACGTATTTTGAGGATGGCACCGACCTGCCGTACGTGCAGGAGTTTGGCGTGGCGAGCGATGGCATTGTGGAGCAGCCACGTATTGTTTCGGGCGGCATGGTCAACGATTCCTATATGCGTCTGGCAGCCGTGTCCGAACTCAACATGCACTACGTGAGTACGCATTTTATGCACCCGGACGACCTTTTGGACCCCGATCGCGGAGCCAAGGAGGGCTGGGAGGTCTACAAGGGCGGCCTGGTCGACTACCTGGAGTGGCTTACCAAGTCTGCGCCCGACCTGCGCCGCCAGACCGGCTCGGAATGCTCGGGCGCCATTCAGCGCTTTTCGTCGGTTACGGTGAGCGTGGATACCAGTGCGGATGCCTGGACGCTCAGCCTGGGCAATTTCCACGACGAGGCGTGGCTCATGTTCCGCGCCAATAATGGCGAGCCGGGTGCGGTGACGGGTGGCGAACTGACGCACCTTACGGGCGATCTGTATCTGCTCAAGGCAAATGATAATACCCTGACGATCGAGCGCAAGGAGGGTGGCGACAGATGAGAATCTGCTTGGTACTCGAGGGTTGCTACCCCTATGTGCACGGCGGCGTATCTACCTGGATGCATGGCTATATCCAGGCCATGCCCGAGCATGAGTTTGTGCTATGGGTGATTGGCGCGCATGCTGCCGACCGCGGTAAATTTGTCTACGAGCTGCCCAGCAACGTGGTCGAGGTGCACGAGGTGTTCCTGGACGATGCCCTGCGGCTTTCGGGCGAGCAACATGAAGCCAGTTTTAACGACCGCGAGCGCGAGGCGCTACGCCGCCTGGTGTCGCTCTCCAATCCGGACTGGGACGTGCTGTTCGATATTTTCCAGCGCCGTCGCGTGCATCCGCTCTCGTTTTTGCAGAGCCGCACGTTTATGGATATCTTCCGCGACGTGTGCCTTGCCGAGTACCCCTACACGCCCTTTGCCGACGCATTCCACACCATGCGCTCTATGCTGTTGCCCGTGCTCTACCTGTTGGGCAGCGAGGTGCCGGTGGCCGATGTGTACCACGCTATCTCGACCGGCTACGGTGGCCTGCTCGCCTGCCTGGGCTCAAGCGTTCACCATGCGCCGGTGCTGCTGACCGAGCATGGCATCTATACCCGCGAACGCGAGGAAGAGATCATTCGCGCCGACTGGGTGGTGCCGTCGTTTAAGGACCGCTGGATCCGCTTTTTTTACCTGCTTTCGGAGGAGATCTACCGCCGCGCCTTCCGCGTGACGAGTTTGTTCCATAACGCCCGCAAGACGCAGATCGATATGGGCTGCGATGCGGGTAAATGCCTAGTCATCCCCAACGGCATCCAGTTCGACCGCTTTAAGGATATTCCCATAAAGCCCGATGACGGCTGGGTGGACATTGGCGCGGTGGTGCGCCTGGCGCCCATCAAGGACGTCAAGACTATGATCTATGCCTTTTTTGAGCTGCACGATCGCCTGCCCAAGGTGCGCCTGCACATCATGGGCGGCGTGGACGACGAAGAGTACGGCGCCGAGTGCCACGCGCTGGTCGATACCCTGGGCGTGCGCGACCTGATCTTTACCGGTCGCGTCAACGTGGTCGAGTACATGGAAAAGCTCGACTTTACCATTTTAACGAGTATCTCCGAGGGCCAGCCGCTCAGCGTGCTAGAGTCGCTTGCCGCGCGCCGTCCTTGCGTGACGACCGAGGTGGGCTGCTGCCGTGAGCTGCTCGAAGGCGCTCCAGGCGATGACTTTGGCGTGGCGGGATTTGTGACGCCGCCCATGTATCGCAAGGGCTTGGCCGATGCCATGGAGCGCATGTGCGTGAGCCGCGCCCGTCGCATTGAGATGGGGGAGCGCGGGCAGCGTCGCGTTGCCACGTACTTTTTGCACGAGCAGATGCTCGCCAACTATCGCGCGCTGTACGACGAGACGGCGCAAGCGTTTGACCTGCCCAGAGAGGGGGAGTAGCCGGTGGCCGGAATCGGTTTTGAGCTCAAGCGCCTGTTTAGGCGCAAGGGCCTGTTTGCCACGATGCGCGCTTACGGCTACGCCGGCATTGTGTGCACGGGCCCCATGCTGTTGGGCGTTCTGCTCCAGGTGGGTATCTTGGTGCTGTGCGGTCTGTGGGGTGTGGGCCGTGCCAACCAGGATCTGCTGGTGTGCATGGTGACCTACACACTGCTGGCCTCGCTTACGCTCACGAGCTTTTTCTCCATGCCGGTCACGCGCTTTTTGGCTGATATGTTGTTTGCCGAGCGCGAGGACGAGATTCTGCCTTCGTTTTGGGGCTCCAATGCTGTCATGCTCGTTGCGGGCACGGTGCTCTACGGCGTCTTTTTGCTGTTCTCGGGCGCCACGCTGCTGCAGGGGCTGCTGTGCCTGTGGTTGTTCAACATTATGATCGTCAACTGGAACGGCATGAGCTACCTCACGGCCATCAAGGATTACCGCGGCATCCTGTGCAGCTTTGCGGCTGCCATTGGCGTGGCGTGCCTGTGCGCCCTGGCCGCGCTGGCGCTGGGACTGCCGCCGGTCGAGGGCCTGTTGGCGTCAATTGCTCTGGGCTACGGCGTCATGCTAGCCTGGGACGTGGTACTGCTGTACCGGTATTTTCCTCAGAGCGACCGCAGCCCCTGGCCCTTTTTGCAGTGGCTCGATCAGTTTATGCCGCTGGCGCTCACGGGCCTGTTAACCAATCTGGGACTCTTTGCGCACCTGGTGATTATTTGGGCCGGTCCTATTGGCGTGCAGGTCAAGGGCTTGTTTTATGGTGCGCCCTACTACGATGTGCCGGCGCTCATTGCGTTTTTGACGATCCTGGTCACGACCGTCAACTTTGTGGTCTCGGTCGAGGTCAACTTCTATCCGCGCTACCGCGACTACTACAGCCTGTTCAATGACGGCGGCGTGGTAGGCGATATTGTGGTGGCCGAGGAGGAGATGCTCTCTACGCTTAACAGCGAGCTGCGCTTTTGTGCGCTCAAGCAGCTGTTTGTGACCGCGGCGGTCATTTCACTCGAGACCACGGTGCTGTCGGCCCTACCGTTGGGTTTTAACAACCTGATGCATGGGTATTTTCGCACGCTGTGTGTGGGCTATGGCCTGTATGCCGTGGGCAATACGGTGATGCTTATCTTGCTGTACTTTACCGACTATAAGGGAGCCGTGCTGGCCTCGGGGCTGTTTGCGGGTGTGGCCGGGCTGGCGACTGCCGTGTCGTTGCTTTTGCCGCAGCAGTTTTACGGCTTTGGCTTTTTGTTGGGTGCGGCGGTGTTTTTTATCGTGGCGCTGCTGCGGCTCGATACCTATACCGCCAACTTGCCGTATCGTATCCTGAGCCAGCAGCCCATTGTGGCGACCGACAAGACGGGCTGGTTTACCGAACTTGGCCGGGTGCTCGACCGTGTTGAGCAATGCTACGAGGACAAGCGCGCGGGCGGTGAGCCGCGCAGTGCGTTTGAACGTATGGTGGTTCGCCTGTACCAAAAACATTGGGGAGGTTCTGATGATCGATAAGTTGATGTCTCGCCGCTGCCTGATCGAGGCGGCTGCCGGCGCGCTGTTGCTTACGGGCTGTTCGTCTCAGGACGAATCCTCGACTAAAAAGGTTAAAAAGCAGGACAAGATTAAAAAGGCCGAGTCCTCGGACGGTACCAAGCACCTACGCGATAAAGACGAGCTGTACGAGGTCTACGATGACTCGGGTATTGTGACCATGTACTTGACGGTCTCACGCGGCAACAGCTCTGAGAACACCGACCACAGCTGGGCTGAGATCAACACGTACTCGGTGTATGACTATGCCGATATGGGCGTGACGCGCTATCAGGTTATGGGCCTGCTGCAGCCGGGCGACGAAGACGGCCCGGTGGCCGGCGAGGTTGGCTATGGCGAGGAAGCGCCCAATGCCACCGTGCAGGTGCGCGGTCAGACATCGAGCAACAACTCGCAAAAGAATTACAAGGTGGAGCTCAAAAAGGGCAAGGGTACCTGGCGCCAACAGCGCGCGATTGCGCTCAACAAGCACATGGGCGAGGGTATGCGTTTTCGCAACAAGATGGCCTACGACCTTATCCGTGGGATTCCCCAGATGATGGGCCTGCGCACGCAGTTTGTGCATCTGTGGGTGTGCGACCAGACCGAAAAGTCCAACGACACCTTTGAGGACTACGGCCTGTTTACGCAGGTGGAGCAGCTCAACAAAACGGCGCTTAAGGCGCACGGCTTGGATAAGAGCGGGCATCTGTACAAGGTGAACAGCTTCGATTTCCATCGCTACAAGGACACCATTAAGCTTGCCGATGATTCCGGCTACAACCAGGCAAACTTTGAGGGCATGCTCGAGATTAAGGGCGATTCGGACCACACCAAGCTCATCGAGATGCTCGATGCGCTCAACGACGAATCGCAAAAGATCGATAACGTGCTCGACACCTACTTTGATACCGAGAATCTGGTCTATTGGCTGGCGTTTCAGATTCTGACGGGCAACTGCGATACGCAGAACCGTAACTGCTATCTGTACAGCCCACTCAATTCAAATACCTGGTACTTTTTAGATTGGGATAACGACGGCATGCTGCGTAAGCTGGAGCTTTCTCTTACCGGGTTTTCGGACTACGCGAGCTGGGAGCGCGGCGCAAGCAACTACTGGGGCAACGTACTGTTCAATCGTGCGCTGCGCAGCAAATCGTTCCGCAGCGAACTCGACCGTGCCGTCAAGGACTTGCGCTCGTATTTGACCGAGACTCGCCTGGCCAAGATGGTCAAGCACTACTGCGAGGTGACTGAATCTCTGGTCTTTGCTTCGCCCGATATCGACAATCTGCCTGTCACCAAGGACCAATACGAGCAGATCGCCGCGGCGATTCCCTCCGAGATCGAGGAGAACTACAAGAGCTTTCGCGAGAGTTTTAAAAAGCCCATGCCGTTCTACATCGGCGTGCCGCAGATCGATAACGGTAAGCTTCGTATTAACTGGGATGCGTCCTACGACTTTGAGGCGCGCGACATTCGCTACACCGTGGAGCTTGCGCGCGACTATGCTATTGGCGATGTGATCTTTAAGGCTGAGGACGTGCTGCTTCCCGAGGTGACCTGCGATGCGCCCGATACCGGCCAGTATTTTGTGCGCGTGCGTGCCACCAACTCCGACGACTTTACGCAAGATGCGTTTGACTACTATGTGACCGACGACGGCAAGCACTACGGCATGAAGTGTTTTTACGTGCAAGACGGCGGTAAGGTCGTGGAGGATACGTATGAGGAGGGCTAGCGCGCTGCTTGAGCGCTTGGCGGCCCCGCCTGTGCGTGCCACGCAGGAGCGTTACCGCCACGAGCTCAAATATCTCATTAACGAGGGCGAGCACGCCGCGCTTGCCTGTCGCATGGCGCCGGTGTTTAAGCTGGACAAGCATGCGCGGGCGGGCGGTTACACCATTCGCAGCCTGTACTTTGACGACTACTGCAACTCGGCCTACGAGGAAAAAGACGCCGGTATTCTCATGCGCAAAAAGTATCGCGTGCGCATCTATAACGGCAGCGACAAGGTGATTAAGCTCGAGCGCAAAAAGAAGTACGGTAGCTGGATTTACAAGGAGGATGCGCCACTTACGCGCGGCGAGTTTGAGCAGATTCTGGCTGGCGACTACGACTTTTTGCTGAGGAGCCCTTATCCGCTCTGTCGCGAGTTCTACATTGAGTGCATCTGCAATATGATGCGCCCGAGGACCATCGTGGACTACGAGCGCGAGCCGTGGGTGATGGATGAGGGCACCGTGCGCATTACGTTTGACATGAACGTGCGTGCCGCGGTGGGAAGCTTCGATATCTTTGACGTGACGCTGCCCGTGCTGCCAGTCCTGGAGCCCGGCAAGCTGGTGATGGAGGTCAAGTTTACGGAGTTTTGCCCGCAGCTGGTGCGCGATATGGTGCCGCCGGGAGCGGCCGAGCTTACGGCGGTCTCCAAGTACTGCCTGTGTTACGAAAAGACCGCCTACCTGCGCGGATTTAATTACTGGGAATCGGATTTTGAGAACCGAGGGGATATTTAGACCATGAGCACCAGGGACTTTTTTAAGAACTCCGTCTTGGAGGCGTTTGGCCAGGTCGACCCTGCCAAGATTGGCCTTTCGCTGCTCGTGGCGCTCGCCATGGGCATCCTGATCTATTACGTGTACAAGCGCTTTTTTACCGGCGTGGTGTATTCGCGTAGCTTTGCCGTGACGCTTGTGGGCATGTGCGTGCTCACCTGCATGGTCACGCTCGCGATTTCGACCAACGTGGTCATCTCGCTCGGTATGGTCGGTGCTCTGTCAATCGTCCGCTATCGTACGGCGGTTAAGGACCCGCTCGACCTGCTGTATCTTTTTTGGGCCATTACCACAGGCATTACGGCAGGCGCCGGCATGTACGCACTCGTGGGGCTTACGGCAGTGGTGATTGTGGTGATGATTGCCGGCTTTGCGAGCCACCAGGACAAGGCGCGCGTGTACATGATTGTCATTCACTACACGGGCCAGACCACCGGCGACGATATCGTGCGTGCATTTGGGCGCACCAAGTTTACCGTCAAGTCCAAGACCATGCGCGGCGACAAGGTGGAAATGGCCGTCGAGGTGTTCTCTGACGGTGTGGATATGCCCTATGCCGACGCCATACGCGCGCTCGACGGCGTGGAGGACCTGACGCTCATCCAGTACAACGGCGAATATCACGGCTAACTATGGTCCGGCGTTTTAACAAACGCCGGACCGCTCGACGCTGCGCGGGCATCTGCCGGGCGATCTGCCGCTCAAACCGTCGCTCGCGTACATAAAGTACGCTTCGCTCCTCTTTCGCGGCACCTCGCCACGGCAACTGCCCGCTCGCTGACGTTTGCTCGACCTGGATGGGCGAGTTGATTCATTGAGCGCGTTCGCGGGTATTATGGTGAAAGCGATTTCAATGACAGGGGTGCTCGTGGTTAAGATGAAAGATGTGGCCGAGCTTGCGGGCGTTTCGAGCGCCGCCGTCTCGCGCTACCTCAACGGTGGATATATCTCGGCGGACAAGGCCGAGCGCATTAAGCAGGCGATTGAGCTGACCGGATACGTGCGGTCCAGCCAGGCTCGCGCGCTGCGAACCGGTTCCACCAAGCTCATCGGCGTCATCGTGCCTAAGATCAACTCGGAATCCGTAAGCCGCATTACCGCCGGTATTGGCCAGGTGCTTGGTCGCCGTGGCTACCAGATGCTGCTTGCCAATACCGACAACGCGGCCGATCGCGAGCTCGAATACCTCGACCTGTTCCAAAACCACCCGGTCGATGGCATTGTGCTGGTGGCAACCATGATCACCGACGAGCACCGTCGCGCGATTGAATCGTTCCGCGTGCCCATTGTGTTGATCGGCCAACATGTCGAGGGCGCGGCGTGCGTCTATCATGACGATTACGAGGCCGCCTTTGAGCTGGGTCATGCGCTTGCGGGTCGCGTGGACGGCAAGATTGCCTATATTGGAGTTACCGAAGAGGACCGCGCGGCCGGTTATGACCGCCGTCGCGGTTTTGAGGCCGGCCTGCGCGCTGCGGGCAACCCGCTCGATTCCGCCTTGATTCGCTTGGGCTCGTTTACGCTCGACTCGGGCTATGGTGCGGCGCGTGAGCTGCTTTCCGTCGCTCCCGATGTTTCGTTTATCGCCTGCGCGACCGACACTATGGCGGCCGGCGCGCTTCGTGCCATCGATGAGGTTCGCGGTATGGGCGAGGGCATACACCGCGTGAGCGGTTTTGGCGACAACGCGTTTTTGCGCGCGCTGACGGGCGGCATTCCCACCGTGCATTATGGCTACCTGACCAGTGGCGTCGAGGCGACCAATATGCTGCTCGACGCGCTCGATGGCGAGGAGGGGGAGAGCGGCCTGCGGACGCTCAAACTTGGACATCAGCTCATGAATGTCTAGTCCTTGGACGCGTCTGCCTGCCTTTGAGTCCCCAGTTTTTGTCTCAAAACTACCATTCGCCGGCTTTTTCCTACCGTTCACCCTACTGTGAAAACGATTACAGACATATGAAACTGAAAACGATTACAGTGTAAGTGTCAAAGATGGCCGGGTGCAGATGCGCCCGTTGGAGGAAAGGGAAGTCATGGACTACCGCAAATCAGCCCAAGAGGTGCTCGACAACATCGGTGGCGCCGGCAACGTTGTTTCGGCCGCACACTGCGCCACGCGTCTGCGCCTGGTGATTGCCGATAACGCCAAGGTCGACAAGGAAGCCCTCGAGAATATCGACGGCGCCAAGGGCGTCTTTGAGGCCCAGGGCCAGCTGCAGATTATTTTTGGCACCGGCACCGTCAACAAGGTCTACGAGGAGTTCATCGCGCTCAGCGGCGTCGAGGCTGCCACCAAGGCCGAGGTCAAGGAGGCCGCGGCGCAGCAGCAGAACATCTTTATGCGTGCCATTAAGGTGCTCGGCGACGTCTTTGTCCCCATCATCCCCGCCATCGTGGCTTCGGGCCTGCTGCTGGGCATCATGAGCGCCCTCAACTTTATGGCCTCCAACGGCTTTATCGCGCTCGACACCAATAACTTTATCTACAAGATCGCCGACCTGGTCTCGGGAACGTCTTTTGGCATTCTGCAGATCCTGATCGGTTACTCCGCCGCTAAGGCCTTTGGCGCCAACCCGTATCTTGGTGCCGTCGTAGGCGGTGCGTTCATCAACTCCTCGCTGCAGAGCGCCTACACGGTTGCCTCCGAGGGCGTGCAGACCATGGTCACCGTCATTCCCGGCGTCTACAGCTTTGAGTGGGTCGGTTATCAGGGCCACGTTATCCCCATCGTTATCGCCTGCGCCATTCTGGCCTTCCTTGAGAAGCGCCTGCACAAGATCGTTCCCGAGATGTTCGACCTCTTTGTGACCCCGCTCGTCTCGGTGTTCGTGACCGTGCTCGTGACGCTCGTTGCCGTCGGCCCCATCTTTGTCTGGGCCGAGAACGCCATCCTCGGTCTGATCCAGGCCCTGCTGACCCTGCCCTTCGGCATCGGTTCCTTTATCGTCGGCCTGTTCTATGCCCCCACGGTCGTTACCGGTATCCACCAGATGTACACCGCCATCGACCTGGGCCAGCTCGCCCAGTACGGCGTGACCTATTGGCTGCCCATCGCCAGCGCTGCCAATATCGCCCAGGGTGGCGCCGCGCTCGCCGTTGCCTTTAAGACCCGCGATGCCAAGATCAAGGGCCTGGCGCTCCCTTCGGCCCTGTCCGCCTTCATGGGCATTACCGAGCCTGCCATCTTTGGTGTGAACCTGCGCTTCTTTAAGCCCTTCATCGCCGGCTGCATCGGCGGCGGCTGCGGTGCCCTGGTCTGCGCGCTCACCTCGCTTGCTGCTTCCGGCACCGGCGTTACCGGTATCTTCGGTATCCTGCTGTGCCTGGCCCAGCCCGTGCAGTACGCGATCATGTTTGCGGTCGCCGCGCTGGTTTCCTTTGGCGTCTCGTTTGTCCTGTACAAGGACGAGCCCAAGGCTTCCGAGCAGGCCTAAGAGCTTTTGATTGAGGGGTGCCCGCGGGTTGTATGCTCGCGGGCGTTTCCCGTATCTGGTGCCGATCTCTGGCGCCTTGTTACTTTCGATCCGTTAGGACTTTGATATGTCTAATGCACTTGGTCGCGACCTTGCAAAGCTGGTTGCTGCTGTTGACGCTGCCGCCTCTGAGTGCGGTCATGGCGCGTATGGCCAGCACTTCCATATTATGCCGCCGTCGGGTTGGCTCAACGACCCCAACGGTCTTTGCCAGGCAGATGGCGTATTTCACGCGTACTTCCAGTATGCTCCGTTTGATGTGAACGGCGGCGTCAAGATGTGGGGCCATGTCACAAGCCGCGACCTTATGAACTGGGAATATGTTGGCGCCCCATTGCTGCCCGACGAGCCGTTCGATTGCCATGGCGTGTATTCGGGCTCCGCGCTTGCCGAGGACGGTCGCATTCGCGTGCTGTACACGGGAAACGTTAAGCTCTCCGATGCGGACGGCACGTACGACTACGTCAATACCGGCCGCCGCGCCGATACTGTTTATGTCGAGAGCGTTGATGGCCTTGCCGGTCGGGCGTTCAGCCAAAAGCGCGTGGTGCTGGCGTCGGAGGATTATCCTGAGGATCTGACGTGCCACGTGCGTGACCCCAAGGCGTGGCGTGACGCGGACGGGCGTTATCACATGGTGCTGGGCGCGCGTCGTCGCGTGGATGGGCCGCATGTTGAGAGTCATTTTTGCGCGATGCACGGCGAGGGCGCCGGGCGCGATGCAGGCGAGATCCTGGTGTATGGCTCGCCCGATATGCTGAGCTGGGAGCTCGAGAGCCGCGTGTCTACGCCCGAGCGTTTTGGCTTTATGTGGGAGTGCCCGGGATACCTTGAGCTTGAGGCCGATGACGGCGTACCGGCGAAGTGGCTGTCCTTCTCGCCCCAGGGGCTCGAGGGCGGTCGTTGGGACCGCGGCAACGTATACGCTGCTGGCTACATGCCTGTAACGGGCGACATTACAGATGGCGATGGCGAGTATGAGCTGGGCGAGTTCCGCCTGTGGGACGCCGGTTTTGACTTCTATGCTCCGCAGGAGTTCACGGCCGAGGACGGTCGCCACATTCTGATCGGCTGGATGGGCATGCCCGATGAGCCGACCTATGGCAACGCACCCACCGTGGCGTGCGGCTGGCAGCACTGCATGACGGTGCCGCGCGAGCTTATGGCCGGCGACGACGGCGTGGTGCTGCAGCAGCCGGCGCGCGAGATCGAGCGCCATTATGCCTCAGCGCGTGTGGGTGAGGGCTCGTTGGAGGTTGCCGGCGATACCTGCTTTGACGTTGTTGTTGACGGTGTCGACGGCACGTTTGCTGCGACCGTTGATGGCGAGCTGAAGCTGTCGTTTGTGGCCACCGAGGCCGAACTGCCCTCGCGCTTTGAGATGCGATTTACCGATGAGGGTCGCGCTTCTGCCGGCTGCGGTCGTACCGTGCGTTGGGAGCCCGTCGACGAGGTTCGTAACGTGCGCATTGTTGGCGATGTCTCGTCGGTCGAGGTGTTTGTGAACGATGGCGCGCTCGTGTTTTCGACGCGCATCTATCCCGAGACCTACGGCGTGTCCGTTGACGCTCCGGGTGCGAACGTAAACTACCATACGCTCAGCATCTAGGCGAGTCGTCGCATATCGGCGCTATACTGCAGCCGTTGCCCACGATGCGGGGAACACCCGCATCGTGGGTTTTTGTTTTGAAGGGGCGGTGCCGTATGGGCGTACAGAAGATTGAAGAAGCTTGGACTTTGAGGGCCAGCGCACGTGAGGCGCGTCTTGTTGCGGCCCCGCATGTGCCGGCGGCTCTGTCGCTGCTGGGTATCGTGCGTCCCGGTG